>JAUWRB010000116.1 GCA_030610785.1 Promethearchaeota archaeon
ACCTGATAAAAAAATATTATTCAATAATTGTGGTCTGATATCCATATCACAAGCTTCTATGACGTTCATGATTACTTTTGGTAACGATTGGTCTTCTAAATTCATTAAAGCAGGATTAAATAAAACTTCAGGTATCATGAACCTCTCTTTACTTAGTGTGAGCGTTGAACCATCGGGCAACGAGAATTGTTTCTTATATTGTTCGCTTCTATTAAGATCCTCTCTATAATCTAAAGAAACAAAACACGCTTTTTCTTTCAATACTCTAACTAATTCCCTCCTTATAGAAGAATCAGCAGAAAATCCCACCTCTCCTAAAATAGTTTCCGCATATCGCGATATTAGTCTTCCACCAATGTTTAAAATCTTAACCGCGTGTTCTAATTTATATCCTTCGTAAATCGGAACAATTCTTGTAATACTATCACCAATTTCAACAACTAAACCCGTTTGAAATCCCCCTGAATATAATGTCAACATGGAATCTAACACGGGATAAAACGCCATGCATTGATAATGTTCTAAAAACAACTCAAATAATTTTGCTAAATCCTCATTTGGAAATAACGGATGAATCGAAAATAAAACATTCACAAGCGTGGGATCTACTCTTAAATTGTAAAAAATATAATCAATTATTTTTTCAAAATAAGTCCAATCGTTTATTTTTCCTTTCTCAATTGGATTAAATACTTTGTACAAACCAAAACTTTGAATCTCGCCTCCAACGTAGAGTTCTTGTTTTCTTGCACCAAATTGCGCATCGTAATCGTGGTATTTTGGCGTTCCAACAATCGTATGAAAAACGAGAGAGGCGTAATCTTCCCCTGCGAAACCTGTTTTGCTAGAAAATTGACCTATGTCCAGTACGATGGAGTGATACATTTTTTTATTTTTTTTTTCCAAATTTTTTTTTCTAGATTAATAAAATTTTCAAGGGTGTGTATGCAGTTTCCGGAATATAAGCCTCTGCATAAGTCGAATTAATCTCATTTCCCCTCAAAATAGCAGTATCTTCTGCCCATTCTAAAACTCGTTCTAAGACTAATTTTTGAGAAACATAAATGTGATTAAATATTTCTTTTTTTTGTTCCCATGTTGTTTTTATATCAACAACAACAAACACGGAGCCTTCAATATATTGAAATTTACAGGATGGCGATTCGTAATAATAAACACCTAAGGGAGTCCAATTTCTTTCGTGACCCCCGTAAGCCTTACCCGTTGAACAGTGATAAATCGCTTCTCTTGCTATTAACGATAAATTACGATGAACTCTATGAAAATCTGAATAATGTGGCATTAAAATAACGTGTGGTCTATAATCTCTTATCACATTTGTTATTCGCGATATCTTTTCCCGCGTGATTTCCATATCTAAATAATCTAACTCAATAAGGCTCCATTTTAATTCTTCGGTAACATGTTTTAGCTCAGCTTCTCGTCGTTCTACGACTTTATTTTTATTTTTTTCTTTAGCATAACCTCCTAATCCAGGCGTGGCTACAACAATATATATTTCCGAACCTAATTGTTGATATTTTAATATTGTACCTCCACAAGACACCAATTCGTCATCTGGATGTCCCGCAAGGACTAAAATTCTTTTTGGAATAACGATTGGTAAATTATCATCTTCACAAATAATATTGCGATTTTCTGGCATCATCAGAATATTAAATGATTTATTTTTATAAGTATTATTTATCCATGATAAAAATATATTTCTAATAACAAGATAAAAATAAAAGTATAAAAGTGTATTCGTAGACATGTTGTTATTTACTGCAAGCGGGATTCGTGGGATTGTTACTAAGGATTTAACGCCCAAAATTGTGAAAAAAATCGCCATCGCCTATGGGTCGTGGCTTAATGACGATCAAAAAAAAGTTATTATTGGAAGAGATACGAGACCAAGTGGTAAGATGATTGAAACTAAGATGATAGAAGGACTTATAGCAACAGGTTGCGAAATAATTCGTGTGGGAATTTGTCCCACTCCTATAATTATATACGAGAAAAAAAGAACAAGGGTCCCCGCTGGCGTTATCATTTCTGGTTCTCACAACCCTCCGGAATGGAACGGTTTAAAGCTTATATCGTCAAAAACATTTCTAAGTAGTTCAGATATAGAGGAGATCTCTAATAATCTTAATAAAATCAATTTATATAACCATAATTTCGTTAAATCAAATCAATCTCATTCCATAAAAAGAGTAAATCCAATTCCAGAATATAAAAAAGCCCTATTTAATCATGTTGATTATGAAAATATAATAAGTCAAAATAATCTCAAAGTTGTTATCGATACAGGAGCAGGTGCTGGAAAGAAGGCATCCCCTCAAATCTTAAAAGAATTGGGATGTGAAGTTAAGATAATTAATAACGACTTAGACAAAAATAATAACTTTCCACGAGAAATTGAACCAATTGAAAAAAATCTAAAAGATCTGATTGAAATAGTAAAAAAAGATAAATATAACGTGGGTTTTGCTTTTGATTGCGATGCTGATAGATTAGCTATTATTGGCAACGATGGAATTTGTTATCCCGAAGATATAGGATTAGGCCTCATAACAAATTATTATTTAAAACGATACGAAAATACTGATAAAAAAATAATATTTGTAACTAACCTCGCTTCTTCTTTAATGTTTGAAGCCCTTGCAATTAAATTCAACGCTCAGATCATGAGAACGCCCGTAGGTGAACGATACCTCGTAGAAAAAATGGAAGATTTAATTCAAAAAAAGCACCTCGCCAAAAAAAATACCCTTATTTTTGGAGGCGAAGGCTCCTGTGGAGGTGTAATGTTTCCTGAATTTAATAACGCAAGAGATGGAATTTTCGCAGCGGCAAAAATAATTGAAATTTTAGTAAAAACAAACGAAAAAATATCAACGCTAGTAAATTTACTACCAAAATTTTATACTTACAGGCAAAAAATAAATATTTCTAATAAGAATATTAAGTTAATAAATGAACAATTGAAACAATATTTTGATTCAGATGGGCAAAAATTTGTTCAAATTGGAAATGACTTAAAAATTGAAAGTAAAAACGAATGGTTCGTCTTAATCCATCCGTCTAACACGGAACCAATTATACGAATTATTAGCGAAGCAAAAACAGAAATTTTTGCCAAAAAAAACTGTGAAAAAACTACAAAACTCCTAAATTACATTATTTCAAAATTATAATTAATATCAATTTGTTGCGTTTTTTACATAAAAAAAAAAAATTAGATCTCATCAAGCGAAAAGTTAAAGGAAAAAGATAAAAATAAGTAAATTTTGGTACTATAGTAAATTATTCTCCTCTCATGATCTTTTTTAGCCGCGTTAGTTCCTCCAACATTTCGTCCCTTAACGAACCTAAACCCCCACCCGTTTTAGGAGCCGTGACTGGAGGGACTCCACCTGGTGCTGTTGGAGGGCCGACCCCTCCTGGTGGAGTAGGTTTTTTCGCAAACGTAGGCGATGTAACATGACCTGCGTCCGGAACATTTGAAGGGACACCACTACCTGGTGCTGGCGGTAATTTTGGTGCTGCCGGTAAATTAGCTCGCGTTGGAGGACCACTCGTAGGCGCTTTAGGAGGACCACTCGTAGGCGGTTTAGGAGGACCATCCCCTCCTGGGGGACTAATAGATGCACTTAATGCGGGAGCTGGAGCGCTTTTTTCAGGCCCAGTACTTAATAAATTAAATAATGTACTTGCCGCTTTTGTTTTTGCAACTCCACCACCAGAGGCAACTACTTGTTTAGAGGATGTACTTACTGTTTGAACTTCTTCTACTAATGATACGCCTTTTAAATCTTTCTGAGCTTTTTGTAGCGATTTTACAAAGTCGTTAATTTCTTTTACAGTATTCTCCAATTCGTCTGCTAAAGAAGTTAAACCTTTTCTCAAAAAATTCATCACGCGATTTATCTTTTTTTGTTCTTTAGAAACCACGATTCCATCAATTCCTCCTTTAATATTTAAAAATAGATAATTTCAATTATTCGTATTATTATTACTATAATTTTATTATATTATTTTATACTTATATATTTTTATTGATTCTTTTTTCTTTTAAACAAATTTTAAATCTTATTATTACTTTCATTATTCATAATATAAAAATTAATTATAGTAAATATTTAAATCTTAGATTTATATAAATTATATATAATTTTAAAAATTCTGATTATAAGAAAATTATCAAGAATTAGATTTTCATTAATAGAATGAATAAAAAGGAGTAAATATAATATGGCTAAAAAGGAACTCTTTATAAAAAGGGTTTATGAAATCGTAAACGAGCTTAAAATTCCTCTCATCGATGAAAGAGTATATGATAAAGTTACTTTTGGTGGTAATCCGCTTGCGAGCGTAATTTTTAGGTTTGAAGAAGATGAATCTGTTATTCGAGGTTTTCTAGGTTTGGCGGAATATTTCCACACTGTTGTAATCAAACGAAAGGACGAGTTCTTTATTCCACACGAATCCATACTATTCCGTTTGCTTAGTGCGTAAAATATTATTTTTTTTTACTTTTCTTTAATTTTTTTAAAATAGAAGCTTGATTTTGTAATTATTTCTAAAACTTCCGATTCTGGGACATCATACCAGTTTTTGTAGGCGTCAGCCACGGCAAACCGCATTACATCTCTAATATTTGGACAAAAAATGTCATCCACTTCTTTTTGAATTATTTTTATTGTACTTAAAGGAGCAGTCGGGACGGCAACAAATATTTTTTTCGGTTCGTATTTTTTTACCATTTTAATTGAGGCCAACATTGTAAAGCCGGAAGCAAGTCCATCGTCCATCATGAAAATATTTCTTTCTTTAACGTTTTGTTCAATTATTTTTTCGAGTTTAGATTCTTTATTGTATAATTTTAATCTTTCTTTAATCTCTCGCTTCGTCATGTTTATGGAATTATTCACATCTATATCGGTTAAATTTAGTCGATTCAATAGAGGTTTGTTAATTAAAACAGTTCCATCAGTAGTGATTGAACCAAAACCCGCTTCAGTATTATACGGAATTTTTATTTTTCGCACGATTAAGAGGTCGTAATTGATATTAAGTTTTTTCGAAAAACCTTCAGCGACCGGAACTCCTCCATTTGGGATGGCAAAACAAAAAAATTTATCAGAATTTTCCTTTAATTGGTCGCCAAGAGCACTATCCTTGTTAATAACATGTTCCGCTAATAATTGCCCTGCTTTAAATCTTGATTCGTAAGGCTTGAATGGCATGCTTATTATTAATAAGGATAATTATTAATATTAACTTTATAATTTTTAAAGAAGAAAATAAAATGAAAACTGCAAGATTTAATTTTTATTTCTTTTCCTTCTGATTAATTTCCATGTCTTACAAATCAATGTAAATGGATTTTAGAAATTTATTTGAGAGAAGCAAGAGATTTAAATTTTAATTTATTTAGCATTAAAAATAAATATGTATAATCTATAAGTATCTTATATAATTTCTATTATCCTCAGAGCTAATATTACCGGAAATTTTTAAGGCGAAGAATTTTGAGTATTGACGATATTATTTTTGAAAAGATAAAAGATATGGATTCGGAAAAAGCAACTGAAATTCTTTTGTCAATTCTATTAACTTCGGATAATTGGGAAAGAACAGCGAAAGTCGTTGATAATTTAATTTATTTTGAGGATAAAGAACACTTTCAAGAAATCAAAAGCACGTATTTAAACGAGTCCTATACTCAATTAAAAATAAAACTTATAAAATTATTTTCTTGCTGTTATCAAAAAGAAGGAATTCCATTTCTTAAGACGCAATACAAGCACGAGAAGGATTGGAAAGTAAGAAAAAAAATTATTAAAACCGTGGGAGCGGGAGAAATAAAAGATTCAATTCCTTTTTTTATTGAAGCACTAAGCGATCCTAACATTGAGGCAAAAAAATCTGCCATAATCTCTTTAGGAAAGGCTGGAGCAATTAAAGCCTTATCACCCTTAATTGAGATGTTACAAAATCCTAATTTCGAGATAACTGATACCGTCATTGATACTATTGTAAAAATAGTTAAAAGTGAGAATCTTCAAGAGTTAATAGAACATTTTGAAAAAGGCAATTTATATATCAAAAGGTCAATTCCGATAATTCTTGAAAAAATTGGAAACAAGGAGGCTGTAAGCACTTTAATTGAATATTTAAAAGACGGGGATCCTTTAGTTAGGAAAAATTCAATCGAGGCGTTAGAAAAAATGATTGAATTAAAGGATATTAAATTTATATTAGAGGCTTTAAAAGACGACGATATTAACGTGAGAAAGGCGTCAATTAAGTTGTTAGGGAATGTTGGTAGTAAGAGAGCAATTAATCCTTTATTGAGTTTTTTAAAAGATAAGGACGAAGAGACGAGAAATTTTACGGTTAAGGCACTTTATAATTTATTCTCCAAATCAACTTCTTTCGACAGGATTTATAACGTGTTAACCGGACGAAATATAGTTGCTAGAAGAGAAGCCATTAAATTGATAGGGTTATTAGAAGATCGAAACGCTTTAAATCTTTTAATTAAAGCATTAAACAGTAAGGATGCTAAAATAAGAAGGTTGGCTCATAATTCGATTTTAAAAATCTCAAAAAATAAAGTGGACAACCTAATTCTTGAAGCATTAAACGCAAGAGAATGGCAAACACGTAAGTTTATTGCTAAAATATTAGGAAAAATTAACGATGAAAATACTATTGAGCCTCTCATTGCGTTATTAAACGACGATGATAACAGAGTCAGAGAAGCTGCTATAAAAGCTTTATCTAATTTTGAAACGAGTAAAATAATTAATTTGACCAAAAGTCTATTAAAAAATCCTAATTGGAGAGTTAGAAGGACAATTGTCAAACTCTACATCAGAATTGGTAAAGACGAATCCCTTGAACCTCTGATTAATTTAATTGATGACGATGATATCTTTATTAAAAGTTGGGTCGCAATGGCACTTGGAAAACTTGAGAGCATTAAGGATATTGACCCATTCATCGAATTACTAAAAGAAAAGGATCCTAAAATCCGTATTGCCGCTGCAAAGGCTTTAGCAGAAATTGGAGATAAAAAGTCGCTTGAACCACTGATTAATTCTTTATATGACGATAATTGGGACGTTCGAAAAGAAATAGAAAACGCACTTAATCGAATTAACCCCGATTGGATGGATTCTCTGTAAAGCGAGATGTAACCTTAATTAAACTATAAATATCCAAGATAATAAATACATGAGATTCTACTCCAACAAAATAAATTACGGAAAATCCTTTATTGAGTTTTTAACTAAAATTAATCTTTTTTTCGATAAACGAAGTTTGGTCTTGATTCGAAATTTTGCCATGTGGTGACTTTTCAATTAAATTCTAGACTATTTTTTATTAAATAAAGTGAAATCACTTATTATATTTAATTGATAAATTTATATATTAAAATTATGATAAGTATTATAATTTAATAATAAAAACACTAAAAAAAAATGTAAGTTGAGATAGATGAAAAAAATACACTTGACAAGTATTTTTCTATTAGGAACTCTCTTATTATTAGCCTCTATTAATTATTCTGTTGCTGCTACACCGTCTTACATTGGAATAAATGAGGGTGATGAATATACTTGGTCAATTTCGTGGGATTCAGATACTTTAAGGGAATTTTTGACTGATATAGGTGATGAACCTGAAGAAGCAGAGGAATTCCTTGAAACGGAGAGCATTAACATAAAATTAACCATAGATCGAATAAGCGATGAAAAGACCACAGAAGGCTTGACTTATGTTGAAGTAAAAGCAACGCCAACTCTTGGGTTTATCGAATTGGAAGATTCACTGTATGTATGGATATTAAAAAACGATACAACAGAATACATGGCATCATTGGGTGCATTAATGAGTGGAGCCGAAGAAGGCATAATTCCAGGATTATTTGTGGCAACTGATCTTGATTGGACCGCTGCTGCCAGTGAATTTCAAGGTTATATTGATTTAAGAGCGACCGATATAGATATGACGATGACTGCTTACTCGAATGGTTTGAAATTAATTATTCCCGCGTTTACTTTCGAAGAAGAAGGTAAAGAAATAAGTTTAAAAGCCGTTGAAGGTGAAATTAAATACAATGCTGATGGAGTTCTTGAATCCGCTCAAGCAAAATACGATGGAAAAGTAATGGTAACTGTTCAATTAGGCGGTGTGATTCCCGGGTACGAAATTCCTGTCCTTTTAGGATTTTCTGCGTGCGGAATAGTTGGTTTAGTCGTTTTGGTAAGGAAAAAGAAACTAATAATGTAATAAAAAGCCCTAATTAAATTATTTTTATATTTAAAACTTTTCTTTTTATTAAATTTTCCAGTTTTAAAAAATTTATATTTATTTAAGAGTTTATTTCATCAATGACGAAAGAAGAAATGACGAAAGAAGAGGATAAGAGAATTTTTATTCAAAGAAGGCTATATTTTTATCATTTTTTAAACGATGGTATAACGTTCGTTCTTCCCACGCTAATGGCCAGTTTTTATTTTGCGTTTAATTTGAATTGGTTTCAAGCGGGATTAGTCTTTGCTTTTAACTTATTAGCAACGGTAATATTCCAAATTATCATAGGATATTATACAGATAAAAATATTTCTGAACAATTGATGAAATTAGGTTTATTTTTTTTGACTATATCTTCATTTTTGATGATTTTTTCGTTTAATTTTGATAGTTTATTAGTGTTCTCAATAATATCCGGAATTGCTTTAGCCTTCCAACATTCGATAGCTTATGCAACTACCAGTAGATTATATCACGCAAATAAAGATGTAATGATTGGAAGACAAGGTGCCGCCGGCGATATAGGTAAATGCACCGCCGTCTTCAGTTCATCTTTAATAATACTTATTTTTGGCTCATGGCAATTAGTGATATTAATTTGGTCGGGGATTGCATTAATATCATTTGTTATAATTACATATAATTTTAGAAAAATAAAGTTTAATGATTTTTATGTTGATATTAATCACGTTAATAATGAAAAAATAAATAAATTAGGAGAAAGCCCTAAAAAATTTATTCTTATTTTGATTCTTTTTTCCTATATTTTGTTCTGTGCAATTTATACTTTATTAATTACTAATTTAGCTACTTATCTAAAGGTAGAAAAATCAGGATTAGTTTCAGAGTTTTCGGGTTTTATTTTAGGATTCACAATATTTATTGGTGTAATTGGTGCTTACCTTTCTGGCGTTTTTAAAAGTAAATTTGGAATGACGAACTCAATTATTTCTTTTAGTATTTTATCAATTATTATAATATCAATATATGTGATATTCGATACAAGTGATTTAGTTATAAATTTAATTTTTTGTGCTGTAATAGGCTTTTTACTGTTTTTAATGTATCCTCAATTGTTAGCTGCGATAAATAATTGTTTTAATGTTAAAAGAATTGGTTTTGGTTATGGGTTGATGTTAAGTTTGGGATGGTTTGGAAATTTTATGGGTTCTTTAATTGGGGGTTATTTAGCTAACCTTTATACAGCAAACGTGTTTTTCTTATTGAGTATTGTAAATTTAATAATAATAATTGTATTAATGGGAATTACAAAATTTTTTTATAAAATATAAAAGAATGAATATGTAAATGAGAAACTTTTAGCCTTATTTCTATAGATTAAAAAATATTTTGCTAAAATCAGTAATAAAAAAAATTTTTATAATTTTTACCATTAAGAAGTTCAATAGAAAAATGTTAGAAAATCGATTCATTTTTTCAATTGATTTTTTCGAGGATGGAAAATGGAAAAACAAGACTCTAAAGGTAAAATTGTTAAGGAATCGTTCCCTTCAGAGGTTGTT
>JAUWRB010000098.1 GCA_030610785.1 Promethearchaeota archaeon
GAATTCATTTAAAGAGAAATAGAATTGTTCAAGAAACTCTATTAATTATAAAAAATATGTTATCCATCATAGCCGTTGTTATTGACAACTTGGAAATTACGAAAAGATTCGTATCAAGCATTAGACAATATACTTCGGGTAATTATGAACTCATTCTCATTGATAACGAATCTACTAATAAAGAAACAATTAATTACATTAAAGAAGTAGCAGATGTTCACTTCCGATTTGAAAAAAAAGCAGATTTATCAAAAGCGTGGAATCAAGGGATATTTCTATCTAAAGGAGAATATATTGCTGTCGCAAATAACGACACTATTGTTTCACCTAAATGGTATGAGAGGCTTAAGGAAACTCTTGATTCAAAAGAAAATGCTGGGATGGTGAGTCCGATTACTATTTCAATAATAAGGGAGGGATATCTTAAACATGGATGTTTCAAAAATTTCGATAAAACCTTTAGTAAACCGTTCAAACTTGAAAAATTTAAGGATGTAGTATGGGGAGAATTCTATCTTTTTAAAAAACAAGCATTAATAGACATCGGAGGATATTGTGAGCTATATAAAGGATTTGGGGCAGAGGATTTAGAAGCATGCTTCCAACTTTTTTCTAAAGGGTATGACATTTTTATAGATCCGAGAGTTTTCGTACATCATGAAGGCATGGCAACTAAAAATAAAATTCCAGAAGTAGAAAGGGAAAAAATTGATAATGAAAATTTTGAATTATTTAAATCTAGATGGCCTAAATACGCAGGAGATTGGAAATAAAAGCAGGCCCGAGGGGATATGCTTCCCTAAGAAGAGATTTCTTAAGGTTTGAACCCCCGACCTTCTGCTTTCTCCATACGTGTTATGTAGGAGGCAGCCGCGATATCCATGCTTCGCCACGGGCCTATAATTAAAAACTAATTTATATAATCTTATAAAAGCATGATAAAATAAAGAATTATATTTTCATAAATTCAAGGCATTTCTATAGTAGGCAACGCCACAAATTCCACAAAAAATTTTATCTTTTATAATAATTGCTTTATCGATCGGTATTTTTTTCTGACAATTCAACACGCAGCATTGAACAATCTTTTTTTCTTCTTTATTAGACATTATATTTAATTATATTTTTGTGACCTTTAATAATATTCATGTTAAAATAATCAAAAGGTTTTAATTTCGAATTTTTATTTAATTATTATCAATATTTTTTTTATAATTAATTTATTTTTAGTGTTTTGTGAAAATGGAAAGAAGTCATCAGCAAAGACATCAACGTCCAATAGATTATCTTAGAAATTCAATTAACAAAATAATCCTTATTAAGGTTAAGCGAAATCGATTATTTAGAGGAAAACTCGGCAGTTTTGACGATCATTTAAACCTTTATCTCGAAGGAACTAGTCAGATTTTCGAATATCAAGATGATGAAGGAAATATTCGTGAAGAGCACGAAGATCTAGGCTCGATTGTTCTTCGGGGCGATAATGTGATTTTTGTTAATTTGGCCGATAATTTTTAATTTCTAATTTTTAATTATTAATTTCTCTTTGCAATAGATAATTTCTAAAGAAAAATAAGTATTAAAATATATTTTTAAACTTCTATTCTTTTCTTAATAATAAGTTTAATTAAAGAATTAATCAATAAATTGAGAGTGTATTTTGAAAGAATTGAACGATTTCAATGTTGAGAAAGCTGAAAACTTATTGCTAATAAATCCAAATTTAGGTCATCCAATTTTCTTAAATATTGATATTAAATCAACTACAATAAATTTTCAGACTTGCTTATTATTTGTGAGCGATACGGAGGATTCTAAAAAATTTCAAGATTCTCTCAAGGATAATTTAGAATTGATACCTATTCTTGAATATAAGTGGAAATTAAGATTTTTGCTTGAAAAAAGAAAAAAGGGACGATGGACTAGAATAAAGGAGAAATTAACACGAAAAAAAAAAAAGAAAAAAAAAGATTCCGAGCTGCCGGATTTAGAGGGAAAAACATTTGATTCAATCTTAGACGAACTAAAGGGTGCCGACGATGAGAGATTAAAAAGGTTAAAACCTCGAATACTCCGAGGCGATCCTATCTTACCCGACATGTTATCGGTTGAACAAGTTTTCATAACTCCAATAAGTAGTCCTTCCTATATCAATGATGAATTTTGTAGCCCACAAGAATATTTAATAAAAAACAATGTCTTTGGCAATTTAGATAAATTTTATAAAGTTACAATTGAGTTTAATTTAAGCAAAGAAGTTATTGAATTTTTAAAACATCGAAATTTTGTAATGTTTGACATTGTTCACGAAATTAACAATTCAGAAAAGCGAATAAATTATCATTCTCTTGTAGTTTCAAAAAATAGAAATAAATTTTCTTTTATTCACGCAACAGATTTACATTTAGCAGAAAGAAATGATCAAATTTATGGAATTATTCATCATTGGATTCGTACTCTTAGAGGTGAACATTTAAGACTATTTGGAAAAAAGCAAGAAAAAAATACCAAAAAAAAGAGTAAAAAAAAGAAAAATTCCTTATTTCCGATTGATCTATCCTTTAAAAAACGTCTTATTAACCCTAATAACAATTTTCGCAAATTTATAAAAGAAACAAACAAAAAAGTCCTTCGAAACGAATTAGATTTCGTAGTAATAACGGGAGACATAGTTGATTTTAGTATAATGAGCAAATTGCCAAGGGAATTACGAAAAATATTTGATTACAAGTATAGTAATTGGCAGGTTTTCAAGAATATTATTTTAAATTCAAATCAATATAAACGAAAGGGTATAATAAAAGGAGAGGAGTTGTTATGTCCGGTCTTTACAATTCCGGGAAATCACGATTATCGTCCATTTCACTATGATCTTCGTTGGGGGGGAATGTATAAAAAAATGGGATTAAATGCTCCGGAAGCTATCGCTTTAAACGATAAATTATCAGCGTTACCGATTACGGCAATAATTAAAAATCCCATGGCTTTAAAAGGTTATTTTTCAGAAATTAATCCTTCGTTAGATTATTCTTTAAGATTCGGGAATAACATTTTTATATTTTTAAACTCGGGTTCAGATTCTTTTAAGAATGTTAGAGATTTTGTAACGGGACTTCCCTCTTTAACAGGACTTTCAAACAAGCAAATAAAATATTTAGAAAATTTAATGAATAATAAAATTCAAGAAAACGATAATGTTTTTCTTTTATTACATGGCCCTCCAATTAATACAAAAAAGAGCATTAGTATATTCAAAAGGTTTGGAAAAAAATTTTCCGGTAAAGCTGTCGTTACTCAAATTGAAGAATTAAAAGAATCTCTCCTTCGAAGATTGGGAAAAAAGACTAAGGATGCGCGTATTGACGATAAAATGAGCGTTAAAGTCGGAACAGTTTCATCAAATTGGAACAAATTGATTAAATTTTGTAAGGATTATTGTATCATGACATTGTCGGGCCATACACATGCTCTAAAAGAATTCAGACTAGGAGAACCTGAAAATGGAAAAACTAAAGTTTTTAACGCACCTCCATTTAGTTTAAAAAAAGTGGAAAATCCCGCTGCGATATATTACGATTTATATTCCGAGATTTACACAACAAGCAAAGATATTGAAAAATACGGCCCTTTTATTGTTCAGACGCCCGCATTAGGCTTAGGAGGTTATCACGATCCTAAATTAGCTGGAGCTTATCGCGAGCTGAAAATAGTGGATGGAAAATTATCTTCCTTTAAAGTTAAATTCATTAATCGTTAGAAATTAATGGATTGTATCTGGGTTGGTGTAAAGATTTTTGGTATTATTTTTGGGCTCCATTTCATGATATTTCTGATACTATTCTTTTTGATCTTTATATAAAATTAGGATTAGTCTATTATCGCCAAAAAAAAAAAAAAATTGAAATTAGATTTTCCAACGAATTTTCCTTTATCCAGTTCCTCAAATACTTGATTCGAGTGTTAATCATAGTAGAAGAGAATGTTCACAAATCTGGACACTTTATTAATTAATATCTTAATCGTTTTAAACCCAATCTCAATGAATAATTTATAATATCTATTAACTTTCAAGAAAATATGAATATATTGTTGCTGCTAGACTTACAATAATTCTTATAGCTAGACTCCACCAAAATATTTCGTAAAACCCATCTCTAAAAGATATTTTTTTTATTACCCGGCCATAAATAAAATGCTATTATTGTCGTTCCTAGACTTAAAATGATTCCTATAAATAGACTCAACCAAATCACTCCATAAAATGCATCTCTTAAAGAAAATTGTGTCATTAATGCAAAAATAGTTATGAAAAATATTGTCCAAAAAATTGTTGAAGCAAAAAATGCACTTACAGCCTGGAATCCTCTACTAATATCCACATTTCCTACTAATAATGCTCCTGGGATGAAGAGAGCCAGCGTCCAAAGTAAAATTACCATTAAAGAGAATGCTACTATCATATCTGTTTCGGTATTCACAGCAAATACTATTAATAGCGAAATAATCGTAAAAAATACTCCAAACCCTATAAGCATTATCCCTTGTCCTATCTTTGGTAATCCCTTATATAATAAGAGTAATCCAAAAAAACCTGAGAAAAAGCTTGTCAAGAGTAAAATCATACCTATTATCTGGATACCCTCGCTACCCCCCCCTGAAAACATCGATATAAAAACGCTTACCGCTGAATATACTACTAAAATTAAACCAATCTTAACTTTTGTGTTATCTTCCATTTAAATTCGCCAAATAAAATTATTATGATAGTAATTAATATTAATGTTATATATATAAACTTTAAACCGATCTAAATATTTTGTGTTATCTTCCATTGAAACTAATTCCATAAATAGTATTAATTAGTAATTTCATTCTGAATAATAATGAAATTCTATATCTTTAATACCAAGGGAATTATTTTAACTATAAAAATATTAGTAACTCGTTGATTTTAGTAATCATTAATTAAATTATATCCAATCTCAAAATTAAATTATATCCAATCTCAAAATCTTCCATTGAAATTCACCAAATAAAATTATTGTGATAATAATCTCAAAATTTTGAGATTAAATTATATCCAATCTCAAAAGCTTCTAAATTTTTTTGTGAATCTCCAAAAAAATTTTTTAGTAAAGAAATCATTAGATTTTTATTAAAAATATCTTTAAATTCTTTCACGCTTGCTCCTAATATGATGCTATTTGCATGTATTGAATTACCTAATCTAATTTCTGAAAGCTCGTTAAAATCTAAAGATATAGTTCTCCTCGCAAATTGATCGATTATATCTAGAATATCTGCGTTTGAAGGATATTTCTTTTCTTTTTTTGAGCTTATGATGACATTTCTGGGATAATATCGATGCGTATTCATTATAACAACGGTTTGCTCAGATATATATCTTAAATTTCTCATGGTTTCAAGCGGTTCAAGTCCCAATACTAAGTGAGCATCATTTATTGGAATTAATGGTGAAATGAGGTCCTCAAATTTATAATCTTGGTCAAGCGAATATATCCTGCTATCAATTAAATACCTCGCTGTTGCCGTAACGGACCCTTCCCTTTGCGATACTCCTCGCGTTTCTGTACCTACAACATTTTGAATTAAAGGAGATTTCATGCCATATTCCCTTAAAATATTGCCAATTAAAACCACACCTTGCCCCCCAACTCCACATAAAAGAATATTATAAATATCTCCCATTAAATCTCACTATTTTCTTTTTTATTTAGATTGTAAAAAATTATTGTTTTCACGATCGAATTGTTTTTACATACTGATTTACAAATACCGGGACAGATTTCAGATATACATGCCGCTTCGTCTATGTAATATTTTAAATCCCTTTCTTTTTGAGGATTATTCTTGTCTACTTCCTCTTTCTCAACAGGCATGGCATTAATAGCGGGACACCCTAAATGCTCTATACATTCGTTACATTTAACACACGTGTCTGTTATGGTATAGTATATCTCACTCTTCTTTTTTTCCTCAAGTTTTATCGTTTCGCGTCTTATCCTTCTTTTTTTTTCTAAGGCACATTCTTCGTTAATTACAATAACTTTCACTCCTTTTTTCATGAGAGTTTTTTCAAAAATTCGCTCTAATTTTTCAATGTTATACGCACCAGTTATAATTAAATTCCCATTATCCAAGCCTATATTTTCCATTAATCTTGATAAATTTATTTCTTTTTTATCAGTTATTGATTTCGTGCCAAATTTTCTGATGTATTTCCTAGGCGTTGCAATGTGTTCCTGCTGTCCTGTCATGGCTGTCCAGTAATTATTAAATATTATTATTGTAATATCTATATCGTTTTTTATAGCATTTAAAAGCGGTTGAAGCCCGGTATGAAATAAAGTACTATCTCCTATAAATGCAATGAGCTTTTGCTTTTTAGAGTCAATAACAAGGGACATTCCATTTGCGATACCGATGCCTGCACCCATGCATATAACCCAATCAAGCATTTGATAAGGATATGCTTCGCTTAAGGTATAACAACCAATATCTCCACCATAAATGAATTCAATACCGGTTTTATTAGTGATTTCTGATACTACTTTTTTTAAAGTGTAAAAAACGGGTCTATATTGACATCCTGGACAAAAGGTAGGCTCTCTTATCGGCAGTGCTGGAACGATTTCTTTTAATACTTCTTCTTTTTTATGAATTTCTTCAAGAATGAGCTTATTTCCAATATTAAAATGTTTAGCGAGAAATCGAATTATGATGTCCGTATTTAATTCTCCAATTATTGGAAGGAAATCTTTTCCGTGTATCTCTAGATCCCTTTTTGCATCACAAAAATTACAAAAAACTCGCTTTGAAAAAGTCTCGATAAAAGGTTCTAATTCTTCAACTATTAAAATTTTTTTAATTTTGTATTGATTAGCAAATTCGCAAATTTCGTCTCTATTGATTGGAAAAATCATTCCTAACTTTAATATAGGGGGATTTACATTTAATTTATGACACGCTTGAAGTACATAACTATAACAAATACCGCTTGTTAATATTCCTATTTGGTTATTGAGTATCTCTTTTGAAGGTTGTTCTGCTTGATTAAATTTTATTCTATTGAATAAATAAAAGATTTTTTTATTTTTTGCTACTAATCTTATTTTTTCAAAATATTTTTTTTGATTAGCTAAAGCTTTTGTTAACGTATTAATATATCGGTTAGGTTCTTTTTCGAAATGACCTGCTTTTTTTAATTCATTAATTACTCCATATGTGACAATTCCATGGCTATGGCATAGACGAGTTGAAACGTGAACATAAATCGGGATTTTATATAATTCAGAAATTCTTAATCCTTCCTTAACGAAATCTTTGCATTCTTGAACAGTTGCGGGTTCTATTATGGGAATCTTTGTATGAAGTGAAAAAAGCCTATTGTCTTGGGCATTTGTTGATGATAAAATCCCTGGATCGCTCCCACATAGGATCAGCATCCCACCATTTATTCCTGAATACGGAAAAGTATGTAAGGGGTCAGCAGCTACATTTAAACCTAAATGTTTGAACATGACTACGGTTCTCACGCCTGCCCAACTTGCCCCAATACAAGATTCTAAAGCAACCTTTTCGTTGAGAGAATAGTCAAAAATAAAGTTTTCAGAAATTTCTGAAAGATATTTTAAAATATCTCCCACTTCTGAGAGCGGGGTTCCAGGATAATTAGCAGCAAATCTTACTCCCGATTCATAAATTCCTCTGGCAAAAGCCTCATTTCCAGACATTAATACTTTTTTATCAGGTATATTTTCGAATATTTTAGAAACTTTTGTCAAGGAATTCACCAAATAAAACTAGTTTAAAATTATTCTTTCTCTAAATAAATATATAGAGTTGCTTTTAAAAAAAAATTCCCTTTAATTATTATTATTTTTCACTTAGAAATTAGTGATTATTATAAGTAAAATCGATTTGTAAACATTAATGTCTAATATTTTTATAACAAATATTGGACTCCTAATATTTTATTAACCATTTTTTTTAATATCTCTTTATTATAATGGATTTTTTTCAATCATGATGTAATTGAATTAATATGATGTTAAAGAAAAGAAATAAAGAAGAATTAAGCATGAATAGAGAAGATTGGGAAAAATTAATATATATAGATAAAAAAGCTGCCATTAAAAAAAGATTCTTAATAGCCGAAGCCCTAATAAATTAAATGCTATTAAAGTAAGAATTACTAAATTTTAAATTATAAGAAAGAAAAAATCTTATTGTTCTTCTTTTATATACTCGTCTGTTTACGAGACAATGATTTAATATTTATTAATTAAATATTCATTTATCGCTATAGCAGCTCGTTTTCCAGCACCCATTGCGGAAATAACAGTAGCACTTCCAGTAACAATGTCACCACCTGCAAATATCCCTTCTAAATTCGATTGACAATTCTTATCAGTTACGATATAACCCCATTTATTAAGTTCTAAATTTGAAATGGATTGTGGACAAATTGGATTTGCTCTAGTACCAATTGCGACAATTGCTGTATCCGCATTTATTATATATTCTGAATTCTCAATTGGTATTGGTCTTCTTCGCCCAGATTCATCAGGTTCTCCTAATTTCATTTTAATAACTTCGATTTGCTTAATATTTCCATTTCCATTTCCAATGAACCTTATGGGATTAGTTAAAAACTGAAATTCAATTCCTTCTTCTTTTCCGTGATGATATTCTTCTTTTCTTGCGGGCATCTCCTTTTCTGATCTTCTATAAACAATTATAACCTTTTTAGCACCTAATCTCAAAGCTACTCGAGCAGAATCCATTGCAACATTACCTCCCCCGAAAACAGTTACAATTTCTCCTATTTTTATGGGTGTATCGTATTCTGGAAAGTTATATGCTTTCATTAAATTGGCTCTCGTTAGGAATTCATTTGCAGATAAAACGCCATTCAAATTCATTCCAGGTATGTTGAGAAACATGGGCAATCCTGCGCCAACACCAACAAACATTGCTTTATATTCCATCTCTTTTAAATCATCAATAGATAATATCTTTCCAATAATCATATTGTACTCAAATTTGACTCCTAACATTTCTAATGTTTCGATTTCTTCTTTAACGATTGCTTTAGGTAATCGAAATTCTGGAATTCCATAAACTAAAACTCCTCCTCCAGCATGAAGTGCTTCGAATACAGTCACATCATATCCCATTTTTACGAGCTCACCAGCACATGTTAAACCTGAAGGTCCAGAACCTATAATCGCAATCTTGAGATCTTTTGGTGCTTGACATTCTGGAAGATCTTTTACTTCATTTTTTCGTTCCCAATCAGCAATATATCGTTCCAAATAACCAACAGCGACTGGTTTATTAATCTTGCCTAACAAACAAGCTCCTTCGCATTGTATTTCTTGTGGACAAACTCTGCCGCAAATACCTGGTAATAAGTTATAATTTTTAATAAAAAGTGCCGCTTCTTTAAATTTTTCTTGTTTCATTAATCTTATGAAATCAGGAATATTTACGTTAACAGGACATCCTTCAATACAAAGAGGATTTCCACATTGCAAACATCTTTGAGTTTCTAATTTAACTATTTCTAAAGTTAAACCTTCAGGTACTTCTTTAAAATTATTTCTTCTTACATTAGGATCTTGTTCAATCATTAGTTGTCTTGGAATTTCTTTGTACATTTTTAGTTTTGATTTAGCAACCCTTTTTAATAACTTAAAGCTTTTTTCCTCTTCTTCAATCTTTATCGTTTTGATTAATTGATGATCTAATGATTTTTGAAAAAGCTCTTCTCCTTTTTTTGTTCTTAATATAACTGTCGACCAACCAGGTTCAGAGCCAATTGAACCTACTGAAACATCAGAATGTTCTACTGTCAAATCATCGCATAAAAAACATCCAAATCTACCATATTTTTTTATTTTTTTAATTGGAATATCAAATGAATTTCCATTTTTATCGTATATAAAGAAACGTCCGTTATTAATATCCATTTTCTTAATTTCTTCTGGAGTTTTTTGGAATTCTTCTTTTAATATCTCAATAGTTTTTTCGTAATCAAATGATTCCATGCAAAATATTCCAATTTTTATAGCAATATTATCGTAGAAAGGTTTATTAAGTGGATAAAACGAGATTTTTTTAAGTGCTTGTAAGACACAAGGTGTTCCAACAATCCCGATTTTTTTAAAATTTTTTGCGTCATGTAAAATTTTTAATACATGTGCATTGCTATATTTTGTCCCTCCACTTTTGAGTAAATCGACTTCATTTTGAACTAAAAACGGTAGTGGTTTAAGCGATAATTCATTCTTTGTTTCTCCTACTACTATAGCGTTATCAATTAATTCTTCTTTAAATGCTATTTTAAGTAAGGATGATACGATTCCTCCATCTTGAGCGACTTTCTTAATAGAATCATCATTTGTTTGCGCTGTATAAATGTCTTTATAAGAATTAAATTCTTTGAGATATTTATTACCTTTTTCGACGCTTGCTTCATTTTTATTTAATTCTTTGGGAAAGAATGATCTATGACAACACGCATAGCATAATCCACATTTAATACATGATTCTGAATCAACGGTTAAAACATCGTCTGAGAATGTTATAGCTTTTACGGGACATATCGAAACACATAATCCGCAACCAGAGCAAATTTTCTTATCTCTTATTATTGAAACATCTGGAAATAATCCTTCTATCTCGTTTTTTTCGTCTATTCCTTGATAAAACTCTGAAATTTCTCCAATAAATTCTAATAATCCTAATTCTCTTAAATATTCAATATTTAAATTTAAATCTTCTTCCGGAATTTCAAGTTGTTCTTTTAATTTCTCAATATTTAGTTCTCCCATTTCTTTTATACTTTCAAGAATAGATTGTCTTTGGTTTTCTGCTTTCATCAAGGATTTGATAAAATCTTCAAATTCTACTTTATTGTATTTCTCAGCCTTAAGAATCTTTTCTTTATTCTCAAGTAAAACATCAATTAAAGGTGTTTGAGCTACCATTTTAACTATTTACTTCTTTAAATTTCTTTAACGCTTTTTTTTATTTGTTCTAAAACTTAAAATTTATGATATTATAAAAGATTTCAACAATTTTAATATTACTTTTTTTAGAAACGATCATTTTTATTATCAAGATCC
>JAUWRB010000099.1 GCA_030610785.1 Promethearchaeota archaeon
TTTATTTTATCCTGCTTTAATGAAGTTAGAAGACGAATCGCTACCAAAAGCAATTATGAATGTCATAGATGCTTGCGACATGGATATCCGACCACAATTATTAAATAATATTTTTTTATCAGGTGGCTCGTCAATGTTCCCTAACCTTAAATCGAGGATTTATCAAGAATTGGAATTAGAGTTAGCGAGAAGAAAGAAAAAAGATCAAATAATCAAAATCATAGCTCCCCGGGAGAGGACATTCTCGGTTTGGGTAGGTGGTTCAATTTTAGCAATGATTCCAGAGTTCTCAGAGAAATGGATTACTCGAGCTCAATATTTTAACGAAGGAATACCTCAAGATCTCCTATAATTTAGTATTATTAATTATAATATCAATTTTATTTAAAGTGTTTCAAGCAGTAGTTCAACGTAACATCTCGATATTATATTTAGTTAAATAATTGATCTTGATACATTATAATTATTATATTAAAAGAATAAATGGTGTATTATTTCATGGAAAAAGTTAACCAAAATAATTTAAGACCCTCTACAGTCCTGAATAAATATTATAAACCGGATTACTCTAAACTATTTAATAAAATCAAGGATATTAAACGACCATTCAAAAACGATATTCTAATAGCTCTTCTTGATGGAAAATGGCATCCTGAAGATGAGTTAATCAGAATTGCGAAAAAACAACAAGGAGGCATTCAATACATGAGATCAGTTTCTTTAGGAACTATTATTCAATCTATTAATCATAATCTCAAAAATAATTATTTGGAAAAAAAGATGATCCTCAACAAAATTCATTACAAAATAGCCGAAAATTATGTGGGTCTAAGTCGCGCCGCATTCCGATACACAGTAGCATTTTAAGTTAAGATTAATCTTAAGGTTTAAAATATTTAATAAACTCTTTTTATTGGTTTTTGATATAATCGCGAATTTTTCTATATCCAATTATTTTTAAATCGTGTTTTTCAACACATTCTTTAATACGAGGATTAGTAAATGCCTCATAATCTTGATTTCGCGCTTCTGCTGTATCCGGTGTTATAGCTTTTAATTCAGGACTTATTTTTGCGGCATGAAATAAGAAGTGTGTCAGACCTGGTTTTATTGCTGCCATGCGCTTGCAATAATAATCTACTTTATCATTATCAGGTTGCTCCCCCAATGTATCAATAATAATATGATCTAGTAGAGGAACGCCACTTGCTTCTAGCTTTGAGAACATTTTTAGATAAACATCAGCTAAATCCCCTAATCCCAAAGCCACCAATTCTTCTCTTGTTATTCTCGGCAAAAAAGCAGGAACATTGAATTCTCGAGCTACCTTTAAGTAGGATGGTATGAATTTGGGATTCAACACAGTACCCATGTGTGAATCTATGTGCGTAATATCTATTCCGTTATCAACAGCCATTTGAATTTGTGACCGCATTTCAATTTCTGCTGCCTCAACAGTTATATTGGCAATTGCTTCTTCCTCCGTGCGCCAAAGAGATTTTTCTGAATCTAATAATCCTGTTTTTGGATCAACACTGCTCAAGGCACGCCAGCGGTAAAGATCATATTCACATGTGAGGGTTAAATGAACTCCAATATCATATTTAGCGTTATTTCTACAAATTGATGCTGCCTCTAAAAACCAAGGGGCAGGAACAAGAATTGAACCACAGCTAGCTATCCCAAAATCTAAACATTCAAAAGAAGCTACATTAGAAGCGTGAGAATAACCAATATCATCAATATGAAAAATGACAACTTTATCAGAGGCTTCAAAACCAAGATTTTCAATAAGCGATTGATTTTTCATGCTTTATCTCTCATTTCCGAACTAATAATTTCTTCAATATATAAAGAGAGAAGTTTTCTAAAATATTAAAGTTGATTGAATTCATATTATAATTCCGCTGTAATTTTAAACAAAAGATTTGTTTTTTACCAAAAAAATAAGCATCAAGTTTATCTAATAGATTTCTTCCTATTAATAACTAAAAAGGGAAGATTTCAGCAATTGGAGCAATAATAAATTCGGTCTTAAACTCAACATCAAAACTTTTTATTGTATATGAGAAGATTGTAATGAAAAGAGTTGGATACGAGTAATTTTCAATTTGAGAGTTATTCCAGCATTTCAATTCAGAGAGAGACATGAAACAATACTCCATTTGTTTTCTTTTAGGTCCATTATATTTAATTATTAAAGGTAAATTTTGAAACTTTTCAGCTGCTATTAGAGAAATTTCACTAGGACTATTGCTGACTGCGATTATTGCGCCATTGACAAAACCAACATATTTATTTTTTGGTATATACCCAGATATTTCAATATCATCACTCTTTTCCCGTTTTTGTGATATCTCCTGGAGTTTAATTTGTTCCGCAAGTAATTTTCTAATAAAATCACTCATTGATTTCTCTTCTTGTAATTCTACTAATTCTTCGACTATCTTCTTATATTCGTCCTTTTTATGAATATCTAATCACTTCTTATATTTAAATGCTTCTACTTTAGGTAAAAGGAGGCTTTATTTCTTTATACATTTATTATTTTCAATTTTATACTCTTTGCATTTTGAACAAAAACCGCTTGAATTCTGTTTTTTCAGTCCTTGAGTCCAACATTGGGGACATAAATAATAAATAATTGTTTTATTGTTTTTTTTCGTAGTTATTTTGAATATATTAAATTCGCAGAGTGAGCATGATGATTTTAAAATATTAATCCTCCCCCTCTTGGGAACTGACAAGTAACTCTTACATTTTTCGTCAGAACAAACGAGAAATCTGCTTTTTTTACGAGTAGTAACGAGCGTCATCGGACTTTTTTTGCATATGGGGCAAAATGATGAGGTTAGAGGAAATTTTTTATTGTACTTTTGAAGTGTTTTTGTATTTTCTCCTATTTTTCCCGAATATTCGTCTATCTTTGAAATAATATTGTTTTTTTCAGCTAGAAGTTTATCAAATAAATCCAAAAATTTTTTCTTTATTGCTTCTACAACATCCATTCTGGACTTCTTTTCTTCCTTTATATCTTCAAGATTTTCTTCAATATAACGAGTAAAATCGGGTTTCAAGAATGGTAACCAGATGTCCTTTAATTGATCTATTAAAAATGTTCCTAATTCAGTACATTGATAATTTCTGTGTATATTAAAAATAAGATCTCTCGTTAATAAAATCTGAATCATCTGTGGTCTTGTAGCTTTTGTCCCTAATCTTTTATTTTCCATTAATTTGAGTATAGTTGTATCTGTATACGATGGAGGTGGTTTTGTTTCTTTTTCAAAAAACAGAATTTTTTCAATTGGCATGGTCTCTCCGAGGATTTCTAATCTTGGGTCATATTTTATTTTAAGAAATGGTGCAATCTCCAAAAAGCCCGGATTTATTAACGATGCAATTCGAGCTGTAAATAGTTCTTTTTTAATCAAAACTTTTAGCATCGTCCTCTCCTCAGTTGCAGCCGTTCCAAATAAAGCCAAGTAATGGCGTGCTAGAATTTCGTAGACTTTCCTCTGCCTATCGTTCTCAAAACGCCCACTATTCTTTTCAAGACTTTCTAGTGGAGTGATTGGTGGATGATCTCCTGCATCTTTTTTTCCTCTTGTTGGAATTTGTTGTCCTAGTTGAGAACTATATACACCAAACTCAGAATGTTGTTGAAATTTTTTTAAAATTTCAGAATGATCAAAAGATTCCTTATAAACATCGCTATCAGTTCTCGGGTAAGATATAATTTTATTTAAATATAATTCATTCATGGTGTTTAACGCTTGATTTGCGCTAATTTTTAATGTTTTCGTTAATAATATCAATGCTTTTGATGTATTTAAGGGCGTGGGTGGTTTTTTTTGTGTTATTTTCATCTCATTTTTAATAATTTTTGCTATTTTTTCAGTCCTAATATCATTGAAAATATTTCTTGCGTGAAATTCATCTTCTTTTTTAAATGGATTCGACTGATGGGTTGCCTTTATGACATGCTTTTGCGATTTTAAATCCGCTTCAATTGTGAAGTATAGTTGAGGAATAAAATTATTGATTATTTTATCACGTAAATATATTAGATAAAGTAAAGATGTTTGAACGCGTCCGATTGATGTGAACTGTTTATTAAATTTATTTAAAAGTGGTTTTAAAATATTTGTAATTTCTCTTGTAGCGGAAAAGCCGATTATTGCATCGATAATGGCCCTCGCTTCGCCACTCTCTCCCCAGCTGAATCTTGGTGGAATAGTATTATTATATTTATTTAAAATTTCCTTTTTTTGGAGAGAATTCAGCCACATTTGAGAAATTGTTATATTTTTATTAACTTGCTTGACAAAAGGAAGTGCGTCATGAAACCCAATATTACATCCCTCAACATCGGCATCCGTTCCAATGACGCAATGATTGCAGATTTTTCCATATTCTTTTAACGCGTTGATATAAGAATAGGCGTGATTTATTGGCACTTTTTCAATAGCTTTTTCATCTGTAATGATATCTCTTGGATTTGATTTGGTCCAACTCTTATAAGCGTCTGAGTTTTTATAACTAAGGATATGACCTCTTAAAGGAACTACGTAGATATCCTTAGAAGGAACATGATATACATTGATGTTCTTGCCTTTTTTTATTAAATTGACGGGTCCTAAAGCTTCAGCAATGGCCCTTGCTGCTTTATTCTTTTCAGAAATTATTAATGTTGCCATTCTTATATTAAAGTATCGATATAATTTGCTTTTTTATTAAATTTTAAGTATTCAATTATAAATCGTAAGAGACATTTAAATTTCTATTGAATATATTTAAATAAAAAAGTGCGACCGATTAATATAAGATTTTAAATTTAGTAATGTTATTAGGTTTATAATTAAGATTCTATATATTTGCTTAAAAGTTTAAATAGGGAGAGTAAAAAAAAAGCTAGACCCTTTATCTCGCCCTTCAGATGTTGCCCATATTTTACCTCCATGAGCCTCAACTATGCCTTTAGAAATATAAAGTCCAAGCCCTGTTCCTGTTCCTTTTTCTTTAGTGTCGTTACTTTGATTTAACATTTCAAATTTTTTAAATAGCCGTCCAATTTCATTTTCTGTTAATCCAATACCATCATCCATTATTTTAAAAGTAAAATAATGATCCTCTTTCATAGCTGAAACTTCAATTCTTCCCTTATCGGGAGTAAATTTTATAGCGTTTGATAATAAATTTGTGAACACGTGAAAAATTCGGGTGAAATCAACGTTTAATCTTATCTCTGCGTCCATATTTATGATTATTTCGTGGTTTTTATTGTTAATTTGATAAGTTAATTCTTTTATACAATTTTTAATTAAATCGTTTATTTTTACGCTGGTTTTTTCTAATTCCAAGTTATTTTCGTCAATTTTCATCACATCTAAAAGTTTATTCATTAATCCTTGTAATCGATTTATATTTCGTTTTATTATCAATAAATCTTCCTTTATTTCAGGTTTCAGATTATCATCGTGTTTTAGAAGAATATAATCAGTATATCCGGAAATAGAAATTAATGGTGTTTTCAACTCATGAGCTGCCAATGATATAAAATCGTTTTTTATTTGATCTAATTTCTTTAATTGTATATTTTGCTCTCTTAATTTTTTCTCTGATTCCCTTAATTCCTGAGTACTTTCTATTACTTTTTGTTTTAATTCTTTATTTAAACGCCTTAATTCTTTTTCAGATTGTTTTAATTTTTGTTCTGATAACTTGCGTTCAGAAATGTCGTGAATTATTCCTCTCAATCCAATAATTTTTTTATCTTTATATATTGGTCTGGAATGAATGCTCGCGTAAAAAGTAGAGCCATCTTTTTTTTTCATTAAGTATTCGTGTGATTTTGTAATTTGCCCTTGAAAAATTTTTTTCAAATTCTCCCTTGCTTTCATTTCTTCCTCATCAGCAATTACTTGACTAATTTTTACACCGTTATTAAATTCTTTTTGAGTATATTTAAATTTTTCTAGCGCAACTGGATTAACATATGTTATATTTAAATTAGTATCAGCATTATAAATTACATCTGGCAATAATT
The DNA here is from genome assembly GCA_030610785.1 of Promethearchaeota archaeon. Lineage (GTDB taxonomy): Archaea > Asgardarchaeota > Lokiarchaeia > Sigyniarchaeales > SOKP01 > JAUWRB01. The sequence goes on from JAUWRB010000099.1 coordinate 6,050, forward strand.
CTGCTAAATCTCTGTATTTTTTTTCGCTTTCGGTTAATGCTTCCTCGGCCTTATTTCGATCCGTTATGTCTTCATATGTTACTAGAATTCCAACGACATTTCCCTCGTTATCATGAAGCGGAATTCTATTCGTATCAAATATTTTTTTTTCACCATTAGTTTTGGACCATGATTCAATAACATGGAATTCTGGTTGACCTAATTCCAAAATACGCCTTTCTTTTTCAATAGATGCCTTTATTTCTTTTTCTACCAAAAAAAAATCTAAATCTGTTTTGCCAATAACATTTATGGGATTTTTAACGCCAATTTTTTGAGCAAAATTAAAATTACAACCTAAATAAACTAAATTTTTGTCTTTCCAGGCAATATATTGGGGGATATTATTTATCACAAATTCTAACATTTCATACGATTTTTCTAACGCAACTTTAAACTGTTTTGGTTGAAATAGTTTCCAAAAGCTAAGCTCCGTAAAAGAATCGTATATACTGTAAGGTTTTTTATCAATATCTCTTTTTCGTAGCAAATTTTTAATCTTTTTATATTTAAAAATTTCTTTTGAAATTAATATAACGCGTGTAATGCCTAGATGATCTACAATTCTTCTCCCATTGATTTCAAACCATTTATAATTTTTTTCCTTATTTTTTAACCTGATATCAATTTTTTCTTCAATACCTTCAAATACTTTATTTAAACTCTTAATTATATAATTACGCTCTTTAGGGTGAATAAAATCTAAAGGAGATTTTCCAATTACTTCTTTAGGATTATAACCTAGTAATTGATAGTGTGGTTTTTTATTGTAATATTCAATTTTAAATTTTTCGTTAATAATGATTATTAAATTAGAAGCATTTTCAAAAATAAAATTAATAATTTCCTCTTTTGTTATATCTAAAAAATCTCCGATAGTTTCTACCATTCTTCTCACTCTAAATAAAAAGTTTACTCGTGATTATAAGATTATTATCTATTAAATTTTTAAAATATTTAGGTTTTAATCTTTAATTATTTTTATGAAACCAATACATCAATCTTGATTTTATTTTAAATTAATTAAGTACAAGGTGAAATTGTTGGTTTTCATGAAGGACAATAGACCTGGACAAATTAATTTCAACAATGGAAAAGGATTCTTTAGGAGATAAAAACACATTTATCGAATTTTTTATGCCCTCTTGAGAAGTTATTGTACATTCGCTGCATACATGTGGTTGACACTTATCTAAGGCTTTGAGAATAATTGAGTTAAGTTCTAATTTACCGTGATTAACGAAAATTCTAAATTCTATTTTTCCTTTATCAATTTTTTGATCTATGTGACCCCATGAAGTACCTGTAATGTAAAAGCTTCGAAAATTTGTCGGATTTATTTTTGGATTGAGCGTAATTTGCTTAGATTCCACTGAATAATTCACACCCGTTAAAGCGCGGAGTAGAGTCCAAGACGACATCGGTCTAACGTAATGATCTCCACACTCGATTTCGTTCCAAGGATTTCGCCGAGCCCCATTATATCGCCTTCGTATTGCTTGGATAATTTTCAGTGATTCATTAATTTTTCCAATATGCACACATAGTGCTGCGATTTCATATTCTATTCCCGTCCATACCTCATCGCTATAATAAGTTGGCACCGAGGGCTTTTTTCCGCTTGGCCAAGTGCAATTCATCAAACCAGAATCACTAGGAGATGCAAAAATTCTTGGAGTCTGTTTAATTTCTTCAAGAGATTCTTTAAAATTATATTTAAAGATGGAATCAATAGCTTTTTTCACATGCTCTGGTGGGAGAATATATCCGAAACCGAGTTGAAACGCCCACCATTGACCAACGAGCTGGTCAGAATGACATCCTATACCGTATTGAAATTCCTTTATTAAATTCTCGTCGTATTTCTGGATGTAATATTCTCCGTTCCAACATTCCTTGTCAAGGATTAGTTTTCCAGAATTATGAATTTTTCTAAACTTTTCAGGCCACTCAGGTAAGTTTAATTTTTTGGCCATCTTCTCGCACGCTAAGAGAGCTACTAAATAAAGCGAACCAATAAAACTATTAATCCCTATAATTGAACAATCGTACGTGTTTGGTTGAGCTAAATAAATAACCCCTTTTAAATCGTTATCATAAGATTTAAAGATGAATTCCATCAATCGTCTGATAAATGGCCATGATTTTGCAAGAAACTCGAGATCTCCTGTAATTTGGAAATCTCGATATATTTTTAAAACCATGCCGAACATTCCATCAATAGCCGGAGGCACATCTCCTGGGTCGGGAATCATTCCAAATTGAGGCAAATATAATGGGATTACTGCTCTATGAGGCAAGTAGCCAGATTCATTTTGCATTTTAAACTCAGTCTCACGCATTGTTCTCTCTAAAAATGGAAATAAATGCGCTAGACTAAATTCATAATTCCAGACGTGAGTGCAATCTAAAGGACAACTCCCTCCAGATAATTTTCCCGTAGAAGCCCCATTACACCCCTCAAATCCATGAAATGTTCCATCTCGCATCCAAAAACAAGTAGGTGTTCTAATTGTGGATGCTGTTGCCATGACACTAATTAAAACTTCAGAAGGGAGCGTACTGGAATAAAAAGCCTCGTGAAAACTAGCAGTCTTGTTAATGAGATAAAGCCAATGTTCGCTAGCATATTTAATAACTTTTAAGGAATTGCTAAAATATTCGTTATAGCGATTTCCAATCCAATATTCTGTTTTAGTGTCAGGTATAAGTGCCTTATTAATATACCAATCTACAACTCGATTTGGAAAATTCCACGTAATTAAAAACGTGATACTAGCACTCTCACCCGGATTTAATTTTTTTCTTGAAGCAAGACTTCCTGTCCAAGTTTGACCAATAGGGCTCAATTTTTCTGAGTCTGACTCCGGGAGGGTTCCTTCACGCGAAAAAACCGACCAAAATTGTTCTAAATTATTAAATTGAGTTGTTATCATAACATCTGATTGATCAATTGCTAAAGTCAAATCACCGAACCTTTTATCGTTTTTTAGAAGAGTTTTTGATTTCATGTGAATTGCATTCCAATCGCCTATCTGTTTATGATCATTGATATTTCCGCCAAATAAGGGATTATTTTCTCCTTTAATTACTTTTTCTCCATCCCACCCTAAAAAATTAAGAAGGCTTCCCATAAGAACAACTTCACAATTATATTCAGAAGTATTAGTGATCTGGAATTGAAAAATGATTAAAGGCAACCCTGAATTCTTTGGATCTAATGGAATAAATGGATTAAAAGCAGTCAGTCTAATATCAATTGGTAGCTCTTGATCCTTATATTTCAAGAAAGCTATTGGGTATTCGCCATTATATTGAATATCTTCTACACCTGGAAGAATTTCAAACATTTGTTTTATTGAAGATCCCGTAATATGGTCTGATACCGATTCAGCTGCCTTAAAATCAGGATATTCATGAACATTAGGACAAATTAACGCACGACTTTTCTTTTTTTCAATCCCATTTTCTACAATCTTAGTCCATACTGCAAAAAAACTATTTGGGATAAACGCTCTATGTTTAATATTATTCATTATTTGCCATTGTTTTAGGAGTCCATCTCCACCAATAGCAATTGTCCCAGTTCCGATACCTCCTAAATAAAATGCTACGCATCGTAATTTATTTCCGCTTAAAGGGAATATTCCTTTTGGTTTCATTCCATTATCACCACATGAATGTTATGTTTTATCTTGAAAATAATTCAAATTATTTTTTTTTTTTAAATATTGATTATCACATTATCTTATTAATAATTAATCTTAAAATTGACTTAAAATAAAATTATAAACTAAGAACTTTAATTTCTTGAGTTTATAAGATATATATTTTTTAAAAATTTTTCACTCTGTAACTATAAAAAATGGCATTGTTAAAGGGAATTGTAAAAAATTAGTTACTATACAAATTTTAATTTAAATATGTGTTTCGAGTTCTAAAAATTTATATAACTCTGTGGCTGCTTTTGAAATTTCAACAATTAATTTAATTGTTTTTTTAGAGTTTTTATGTTTTTATATTGCTAATTCGATTTCTGAGAGTGTCTCTATAATTTTATAAAGATTCATTTCTTTATATACATGTTGGACTTCTCGGTTTAAGAGTGTTAGGAGCAAAAGACCGAGAACATATGTGAAAGAATGATCTCGAATGATATCATCCAAATAACAGTTAATGGGTCTAATTGAAAGCATTGTAGGCGATTTTTTATAGGCAAATGCGCGTTCTACGGTGTATTATTGCTTGTATAACTATGAAACTTCAAGAACCGCTTATAAATCCATAAGAAATGGTTGTTAATGCTTGAAGTTTAAATACTTATTTTAAGATACTTTTTCGATTAAATATTAGGAATATTAGTTTTGGATTTATTGAAAAATGGTAAATGAAAAACGAAAGCCATATGGATATATTTATAGAGCAACTAATAAAGTGAATGGAAAAGTTTACATAGGACAAACAGTTACAGAAAGGTGGAGAGCCGACCAAGTTCCCATTAAAGAGCGTTGGGAAGAAGATATCAAATTAGCTTATAGTTTAAAAAATAGAGGTCTCGATCTTCGTTATATAGAAAAAGCTATCATTAAATATGGTTCAGATAATTTTGAATTAAAAGAACAAGATACTGCTCAGAATCAAAAAGAATTAACTGATAAAGAAAACAATTGGATGGATGAATATGATACTTTAAATCCAGATAAAGGATATAATCTAAGGAAAACTGGAGAGGGAGGTCGACTAACAGACCAAGTGAAAGAAAAAATGAGTAATACAATGTTAAAAAAATGGCGAGAAGATCTTGAATATATAGATAAACAGATGAAGGCGAAGGAAAAGCTATCGAAGGATCCGAAATTTATTGAAAAAATGATTAAAATCAATCGAGAGAAAGCTCAGGA
>JAUWRB010000066.1 GCA_030610785.1 Promethearchaeota archaeon
ATTTTCTTATTTTCTACCATTATTTATCCAAAGCCCCCTTTTTTTATGTGTCTAAAGTCTTGGTTGAAGAACATGTAATCTAAATCTGTTTCAAATTCTTTTTTAGCTAAATTAATGTCTAAATGACAATTAACAATCACATGGAAGCAAGAATCCAGCAAATATTGATGAGGATCGCTCTTTGAATTAGGACATATGTAAACAAATTCCTGAATCGGAGGATTTCTAGTTATTTCTTTTATTAAATTATTTTTTAATAAGGCTTCTGCTTTTTTTTCTAAATCAAAAAATGATTTGTTAAATATACCCTCCAATTTCCTTAAAACCTTAATTTTGAAATTTAAAACGATTTAATAAAAAATCAAAGTTTTTTTTAAAATATATTCTACTTGATCACGGGAATTTTAAATGAAGGATATTAATCAAAGAAAGAAATCACGCTCATCTCATAAATGAAGGCAGCATTGAGTTGAATATTTCGGCAATTTTTTTTATCTTTCCAGGCGTATTTATAACCGTTGAGATCAAAATAGATTTTTCTAAATCTTGTTTATCTAAAGAGCCTCCTGAATATATAACTTCTTTGTTATTAAAAACCAATAGAAATCTAACGTTTGGATTGTTTATAATATTAATTCCGGGAGTATTTTTAAGTTGATCGTAATAAACTTGATGTTCTTTAGGAATTTTGCTTCTTTCGTTTGTAATTATTAAAACAGGAATTCCTTTTTGAGCTATTCTTTTTATTTCAATAGTATAAAATTTATCGATTTTTAGCGAGATTATATTTATTTGCGAATCAGTAGAATTAAGCAATTGAATTAATTGATCATTTAACAAATTTTTATTTTTAATTCCCCCGGACGCATGAAGGTTAATCATCCCAACTAGGCTTAAAACTTTTTTTTCTAAGTTTTCGACCTGAGTTTTCAATCTCTTGTTCTCAATTCTAAGTTCAATTATTCTAGTATCAGACAATTTTATTCAAAAATTTTTATTTTATTATTATTATTATTATTTAAATTATTTTTATTATTTATTTTTTTTCAGTTTTCGATCTGGATGACCAAATAAAACAAACGATGATATTGCTAAATTACTTTCAATACCAATGTTAAAAATACCCTCATCTGATTCCATGCTTTGAATTTGATGTTCTGCAAGATTAACTGCTTTTTTTGCCATGCATTGTTGACGAGCTTTAAGTAGCGCCTCTCCTTGATTCATGTGCTTAAATAAATTCATGTAAAAATTTGCCATGATTTCTTTAGTGTTTTCGTTAAAAATGGGATAATTTCTAAAGATTACGCCAGTTATATGCGTGTAATCAAATTGTGCTACAATTTCTCCAAAAATTCTTAATGTATTTTTTATTTTTTTTCCTTCAATATCATAAATCTGTGTATTAAAAAACAAAAAGGGGTGAATTTCAGCGTGATTTCGACTTAAAGCTTTAATAATTTCGTTAAATTTAACGATTTGATTATCGTTTGTGAGAAAATAACTATCTTTAGGACTCGCTTTTGAGTAAAAAATGTTTCCTACGAAATTTATCAAGTGATATCTTTTTTGAAAAAGATTTGTTAAAATGTTTTTACGAGTCGAATTAGCACCCGATAAAATATTAATTTGACTTATTTCCTCTCTATTATTAAAAAAAGTTGTCATGAATTCTAATTCTTTTTCGCCTGCTAAAAACGGAAAGATTAATTCCTTTTTTTTTTCTTCTTCGTTCCATTTTAATGGGCCCATTGCATTTATCGTCTCAATTATTAGCACCTCATATTCATGTAGAAACTGAGATAGTTCAATATCGTCTTGATCTACTTGTTCCAAGGTCATTCCAGATAATGGAGGCTCACCAATTTTATAACCGCTAGTATACTTTAACATGAAAAAGTTATTATCAAAAAGCAATTCAAAAGGTATCGTCATGTTATCTAAAATAAAGTATATTTGCGGTATATTATCCATGTTAATAATTTTAAATTTCTTATAAAAATCTCGAATTAATTTGGGTTGAAAAGCATACAATAATTTTCCAAACTCAGTTAAACTAAAATTATATATTTTTTCTTTTTTATCTGAAAAAATATCATTATAAATTTCTGTTATTTGATTATCGTTCCAAAATTCATTAATAATCGTTCCTTCAATCACGGTTTTATTAAGAGATTTTATCCAATAAGAAATTTCTCCTTCTGAATTGATCCTTAATATTAATTTTTGAATGTTAAAATCGATGTTTTTCAATTGTGAATTAATGTTTGTCTCTTTAAACGAATAGATCTGTGTTTTAAATGATTCTGCCTCGTTATATAATAAATTTAAGTCTGTTAAGATTATTCTTAAATCATTATCAAGAAATGGAATTATTTTTAAAGCAGTATTAAAATCTTTTTCTTCAAATAGAGCACGATAAAACATCATTCTCCAGAAATCTTTCGGTTCTAAAGAAAAAAACATTGATTTAAATTGCCACAAATAATTGCAAGTATAAAAGAAATGAAAAATTTGTTCGCTAGTTTGTGGGATTTTGAGATGATTATTCAACTTTTCCAAAGATTGAAGTAAAATTTTTTTTTCTTTCATATCTACGAATTTTTTACACGCATCAACCCATAATTCGATTAAAATATTATCATAACCTAAATCTGTTTTATGCATGAATAAATCTTCGATGAAATCGTAGATTTCAAATACAATCTCAAATCGATTTCTATTAATCGAAAAGTTAATGTATCTTTTTATATAAGTTATAGCATCTCCAAATGAATTATATTCTTGAATTTTTGAAAAAATATTTCTTATAATCATAATAATCCAAGAATATTCCCCTATATTATTTAAATAAAGAATTAATTCTTCAAGATCAATTAAAATAGAATTAAAGTTTCTTTGATTTATTGAAATTCGACTTAAATTAGTAAATTCGTTTTTTAAATAGCTTGGAAGTCGATTAATTAAAATTTTATTCGTTATTCTTACAAATTCAGCAGAATCGTTCATGAGTTGAAACTTAATATTCACATTTTCTAAAAAGATGAGTAAAAAAAGGGGTCTCTTGCTTGGTTCTAATTTAAATATAATTCTCCCTAATTTTTTCATGCTAACGCGAAAAAGTTCTGAAGGAATAACTGATTTCCTTAGATACATTAATAATATTTGTAATTCGATTAATTGAAGGGAATTTTCCTGTGAATTAATTTTAGCGGAAAAAGAATTTATAAATTTTGTTATTCCCGATATTGATAACTCTTCCACCGGAATCTCAATAAAAGTTCTTAAAAGATTAAGGGCGAAATTATTAAATAAATAATAATCGTCTAATTTCGAAAGAAACGAAAAAAAACGTTTATATCCGTCAATATATTTAATAGTATCGATGTAAAAACTATCTTCTTCATGTCTAATCAGAGAATTTAAATACATCCACCAAGAATTCGAAATAATCATTATTAATTGATGCTTTTTTTGAGCATCTATCCATTCAGTTTTCTGGATTTGATAATATAAATTATTGAATAATTTATCTCCCCATTTATGATTAGCTCTCGCTAATAACTTTCTTCCTTGAATGATTTTTTTTTGGAAATCCAATAAAAACTGTTTTTCGCTAATACTCATTTTAATTTTTATTTTAATTCTTAATTTCAACTATTAATTTTAGGATTTTTTATCCAACCTTTTTTTAATTGATCTTTTGAATACAATATTGACCCCCCAATCCAAGCCATGTTTTCAAGGCCAGATACAGCGATTACATTGATTTTATCCTTCATTTTTTCAGAAAAATGATGAGATAGTTCGTTTTTAATTCTTTCTTTTAACCCTGGAATTAAACTGGTTCCTCCTGATAGGATAATATTAGAAATTAAGCTCTCCCAATTTTCTCTTTCCCATATTTTTATTACTTTTGCTGTTGCTTCAGCCAATCCCATGTAATCTACATGAATTATTTTAGGATCAAATAATGGCTCAGAGAGCGTGAATCTTTCTGAATTGATCTCTAAACTTGTACCATCAGGTAAATTAATAATTTGATTATATTTTGTTAATCCTTCTTTAATGCGGTTTTCTTCTCCTTTCACATCCAAAATACATAACGAAACTTTCTCTTTAATTTCTTTTGCAAGCCATTTATCAAGATATAGATTCTTTCTTGAACCTACTCCTGTCAAAATCATGTTAAGGAAATGGTTGGTTAATTCTTTTCCCGCAATAGGAAAAACATCTCGAGCTATAATGTTAATAAATCCATGAAGAATAGTTGAGATTGTTGTATACGATTCTCCAATATTAATAATTACTCCATTACTTTTTTGCATGGTTGATATGATCGCTTGACTTTCTGATAAGAAAATAAGCTCAGGAAAGTTGAAGTGAGAGAAAAAGATATCTTTTAACTTAGCTTTTTCTATATCAGTCATTAAGAATGAGGTTATTATTATAATTGGTTGTTTAAATCTGTTTTCGAGAGTGATATTTAATTGTTCATAATAGTAATAAAAAAATTTTTTGAAAATATTAAAATTCGATTCTTTTTTAAATTCGTGTACTTTTAAAATATGTTCATACTTTAAACATTTATCTCCAAATAAATAATCTTCAATTTTTTCCTTATTTATGAAAATCTCTTCAAGACCTTCAATTACATCTGAAGAAAATAAGTAATCAGTTATGTCTACATAAACACTTGGGGCGATGATGTCAGGAAAATCGTTTCCTGCCCATCCCATTCTAAAAGTACTGGTCCCAATATCGAGAATCAAAGGATGTAATTGGTCGGAATTTTTGGAAGACATGATTATTTTAATTCTTTTTTTTAAAGAAATTTAAAAAATTTTCTTAAGAGGTCAGTTTCTGTTGGTGAATGTAATCGTCCATTTCCTTTTTTAATTGGTATTCCTTTACTTGCAATTCAAGAAGTCCTAAAACTTTTCTAAATTCACCAGATAGCGTTTTAATATCGATATCTGCAACCTTTTCAACTTCATCGCGCTTTATTTTAAATTGGTCCAAATTTATCTGAATTTTCTCATATTCTTTATTTATAGAATCAACCAGATCCTCAGTGTTCTTCTTAGTTATTTTCCGCATTTTTCTTAAAATAGATAAAATATTGGAAATTGAGTTTTCCCACCGAGTATACATTTCTCCATATCCAATAAATAATTCCTCGAAAAAATTTGCAAGCTTAATAAAAATCGCATCTTGTTGAGAAGTTGTTGATTCTTGTTTAGCTGGAATCGAAAGTTGCTTATCTTTTTCAATTGTCTCAGATTCCAATACTTCACTCTCCATTGTTTCTGAAGCCGTTGCATTATCAATGAAGTTAGTTCGTTTTTTAACTAGTTTCCTTTCAGATAAGGGAATTTCCTCTATTAAATATTCTTCTACGACTTTACTTTTCTTACTATCGTAAGATAGTTGAGGAGCAAACTCTTCTTTCTCCTCCTCCACCTCATTTTCACGGCGATAAAATCCCTTTCCCTCAGACATTTTATTCAATAAAACTTGTAATGTGGATTCTGTTTTTTTTGCTGAGATAAACGACGAATCTGAAGTTAAATCAGTTTTTACTTCAGAACTCAATATTGATTCTAAAGAATATTCTTGCTTTTTCTCTCCTATTTGCCCTTCTTGTGTTTTTTTGCTCTTTTTACTTTTTTTCGCCTTTTTTTTCTCTTTACCCATTAAAGAATGTCCTCTTTTTTAACCATTTTTTTATGCTTAACTAATAAATATATTTTAATTTTTTAAATATATTTTAATTTTTAAAACTTAAATTCATTTCAAAATATTATAAAAAATAAAATTATCTCACATTAAAAATAATAAAGAATTGAATAAAAATACGGAAAATAGAGAACCACCGAATATACATGCGATTCATGCAAAAAGAATATAAATCAATATAATTTCAACAATTCCTCTTCTTTTTTTTACTTTTCATTCGAATGGAGATATTTCCACATCTAACGCATTTCCATCTTTTTTTAAAATCTCAATAATATCTTCTAAAGTTTTATTTTTAGGGTGTGGTCCGATTACTGTCCAAATTGCAACTTTATCTTTTTCAATAATTACAGATTCTCCATAAAACAACGAAATACCTAAATTGCCAAATGTTGTAGCTATTTTCCCCAATGAACCGGGCACATCCTTCATTTTTATTCTATATTTGATGGGTTTCCTATCTTGAGCTAATCCTATGGGAGATATTTTGATTTCTTTTGTCTCTGAATCTGCCACCATCATTAATTGCGAATTAGTTGTAACCCCCAAGCTTTTTCTTACAATATAAGGAATTACAATGCGCCCCCGATTGTCAATTTGAAGAATTCTTACTTCTTTCATTACAAATAAAAATAATAATTGGTTAAAAGTTATTATAATAATTATTAGAATTTCTGAATATAAAACTTCTCCTATTTAAAGTAAGTTTTCACGAGTTCATTCTCTTTAAATTAAAATTAAAAAAAAAATATAAAGCTGATTTTTTATTAAAATTTATCAGAACCAAATAAATACGTGTAAAAAATGCTTGGAAATGAAACTCATGAAAAATTATAAATTTTTACATTTTAAAATATGAGCAAAATGTATTTTATTAATAAAAAGGTATTAAAATAAAAGATTTATTTATGAGCTTTTAATTTGACTGTTAAGTCCCGTGCTCGCTTAGAATACCATATGAGCAACTCTCCAGCGTCTTCTGGCTCAAAGTATTCCCCTCCGCATAAAACCGCTGCTCTCGTCATTAAATCACGATCTGGGTTTCCGAGCCCTAAAATATAGATTACGACATTAGGATTTTCCGAAAATTGAGTTATGGCCTGTAAAAATTCGTCTCCATCCGTTGGAGCCCCATCCGTCATTAACACAATCATTGTTGGTTGCTTTTCTACCGAAATTGTTTCAAATTCTAGTAATACTTCGTGAGCTTTAATCATTGCCTGGCCCATATTCGTTGCTTGTCCATAAGCATTACCTATTCTATCAACAATCATTCTAGCGGCTTCTTCTAATACCCCTTTTTTGCCGCTGGCAGAATCCATGTAAAATGAATTTCCAAAAGGTAATATTTGAGCTTCGTCAGCAAATCGAATGACGCTTACTTTTTCCCCAAAACCTCTTCCTACTTTCTCACTCAAGAAAAGAACTGCTGCAAATGCAGCTGAAATTCTTCGTGGAATGTAAATTCCATCTTTAAAATGCTTTAAAAATTCTTGAATCTCTCTAGATTCCATTGCCGCTTTAATACCTTCAATTGCAGGAGCGATATTAGTTACCAACACATCTCTTGCCATCATTGAACGACTTATGTCTAAAATAAGGATAGCGTTAAATGGTATAAGCCCCATGGGTGAGAGAGATAAAGTTGTATTCGGCGTAATTTGAGCTAAAATATCTCCCGTTAAATCTGGAACGCAATCAATTATCGAGCACGAAATATTTCCGGCGCTCCATCTTAATTTTATGCCCTTAAAAATAATATAATTAGATAACCAGTTTTTAAGTGAATCCACACTTTGTCTTGCGATAGATATTATTTCCCACATATTTTCACCGGAAATTGGAGATATTCCTAGTGAAATACTTTGTAAAGGAATTATTTGTCTCTGATTTTTGGAGACTTTTACTTCAAAGCTACCGATACCCGATGCTTCAAGAATTTCACTATCTATAATGATCGCATTATCTGGGACCATTTCTAAAATTTGCACTTTACCTGCTCCGATTGCACCTGTAAGTTCATCTTCGAAAGCAAAAATATTATTTTCTTGAATTGAAAGTGTATGTTGAGTTCTAGGACTTACTTGGCAAAATCCATTTAAATTGGCTTGTGATTGAACTTCCAGCATTATTTCTAAGGCTTTTTGGATTGGTGGTTCAGTAGAATATATAATTATTTGTTCAGATTGGATGTTTGTTTCTTCTTTAGTGTCCTGACTCATAAGAATTTCTGTATCGTTAATCATTGCTTGGTCAATTCTTGCTGAACCCATCGCTCTTGTTAGTGGGTCCTCCCATGCTATAAGCATCCCTTGTCCTAGACCTAATCTTTGTAGATTATTAACGCTTAATTGAACTCTTCCTCCTTCTAAATTTGTTATAACTGGTTTTAATATTATACCATTTTTCTCGGCTTGCAAAGTATTCATATTAATTCTATTAGGATATGGATCAACGGGGGCTCCAGGTAATGTGGGCGCAATTACTGGTTGTCCTGGCATCGGTTGAGGTGGTGGTGCAGCTATCGGTTGAGGTGGTGGTGCAGGCAATGGTGAAAGAATTATCGGAGGCGCTTGGATGAATGGTGGTACTTGAATTTGTGGTGCCATTTGAGAGGGTCGTACGATTAATTCGACTCCAATAAATTCTAATTCTTCAATGATATTTTTAGAAAATTGTCCTGTAAAATCTAAAATCGCATCAGAGATTTCAACAATTACATTAACGGTTTTAGTATTGTCAGGATTAAAAATTTCTACATTACTTCCATTTTGAACCTTTAAAATATCTGCGTTTGATTGGCAAATTATAACCTTACCTGTTGTATCCTCAGAGATATCGACAAAAACTTTAATTTCTCCCATTTTAAAACAATTTATTTTTCTTTAATTATAATTAAAATTGAATTCATTAACTTATAATAATTATTTTTGTTAATTTTATATTTATTGCCCCTTTTAAAAATTAAAGTCATGATTTAAAATCTTCCTCCATTGATAAAGAAAAAATCTCATTTAATGCGTGTTTTAAGAATTTTTATGAGACTTCTGGATATCGCTTACTGATTTCTTGTGCGTAGTATCGAAAAACCTTAACGATCTTGCCTAAATCTTCCGTTTTTCTCGAAGCTCCCATTAAAAAAAACCTACCCGCTGCACTAAGAATTATAAATGCATCGTCTCCTCTTACAACGACTTCAAGCATGTTATGATATCCAAGAGATGATATTGCTTCAGAACCACTCTGTAATATAACTGCGCTCATGCTTGAGAATAAATCTGCGTTAACATTATAACCCGGAACGCATGAAAAAGCTAACCTTAAACCCTCCCGTGTAATTAAGGCTAATCCCTCTAACTCTGTGTGTTCGGTGATGGAACCTAAAAAATTAGAAAGACTTTGTGCTTCTTCTTGAGATAAATCTGACATGTTCGAAAGAATATTTTTTTAATTTTAGTTATAATTAATAAAATACTCTAAACTTAAAAATATATATCTCTAATTTTAAATCCTTATCTTTTATTAAAAAACTATTCTTGAATTTATTAAAATAAGGGATAAAATAATTTATTAAAAATTAAAAAAGCTATTAGATAAAATCAAAAAATATTCTATTTTACACTTAATTGCATTTTTATTTGTTCTTTCAAAATGTCCTTTTTTGATTTGAAATCTGTTGGCTTTGATGCACTTTCTCCGTCACCAATTCGCTTCAAAAATTCTATTGCTATGATTTTTCCATTTTCAGACAAAATCCTAGGGCTGTAATTTTCAGCAAAAAAAAGTCCTTCTGGAATAGTTCCTACTCTTTCAATTGCTTTTTCCACTTGTTTTTTACCTAAAAATGTCTGCACTTTCTCAACGACAGAGTACGCGTGATTTCCTATGATTATTAATTCTCTTTCAAAGCCCGTTGGAATTTGAATTTCTTCCAACTTTGCTATGATTTCGTTAAAATTTACTTGAATTTCGTCTTGCATTAAGGCTCCCATCGATTCTTGACCCGTATACAATGGTCCAGTATTTCCCGCGAAACGCTCCTTGCTTCCAGTAATGTTCATGCCTTTAGCTGGGCTTGGAGCTTCAAAACTATCTTTTTCCCTCAAAGGATGTAATTGGCTTCCAGTGGGTTCATCGTCTCTGATTTCTTTCGCAATTCCTCCCTCCGTTTTTCCACCAATCAAATTTATGAAATCATCGTCCTCATCCCCCTCATCAAGCGACACCATTCCATAATGCATTCCGACCTGTCCACGAATTTCTTGCCCTCTCCTTGCTCCGATGAATTTCGAGCGTACATTACTCTTTACTCCCTTCCAAAGGAAAACTTTTCTTATATCATCTGCAACTATAATATAGCACTCGTTATTTTTTAGAATATCCTTGATTGGACCGCCAGTTGTAATTTCTTCCGTATTACCATCCCTCAGAATTAAAAATACTTGAAGACCTATTTTTCAACACCTAACCAAATAGTATTATACACAATTTTGTAATAACTATCTATTAATATTATATATTAAATATTTATATTTTTAACTTTTTAGGAAATTAAAAAGTTATCACTTATAAATTTAATAAATTATGTATTTATAACATTTATTAGGTATTTGTAATTTTTTATAACAAAAATTTTTAAAGCAAAATTTTTAACTTGTAATTCTTGGATGCCACTTTTAAGATTTTTAAAAATTTTTAATGGCATTTAAGATTGTTTTATTAATATTATTTATCATATCCATTGCTGTAAAGCGAGGTCCAATGTTCTTTTTACAGTATTCCCCCAATAGACCGTTAACAAAAGCCGCCGAACATGCGGATTGAAATGGCTCGTTTTTAGTCGCAAGAAAACTTGCGCAAAGCCCTGCTAAGACGTCACCACTTCCGCCTATTGACATTTCAGGGCACCCAGTTCTATTAATTTTTATTTTTCTTCCATTGCTTAAGTAATCGTAAGGACCCTTGACTAGTAAAGTCACACTAAGATTTTTAGCTAATTTATTTATTATCGTGCCTCGTTCGTCAATCTTGTTATAAGCAGGTAATTCAACGCCTGTCATTATTTGTAGTTCTCCCTCGTGAGGTGTTAAAATTGCGGGCTGATTTTTTATCAAATCAAGATGATTCTTGACTAATTTTAAAGCGTCTGCGTCGAGAACAAATGGTTTCTTTTCTTGGCAGATTTTTTCTAATAAATTAATTAAAAGTTCCTCAGTTTCTTTTTCTTCTCCTAATCCCGGCCCCATAATTATTGAATCTGACCAATTAATCAATTGAGAGATCTCTTTAAATGATTTCATGTTTAACCAATCTCCGGGAGATGTTCTGATTATCAGATTTGGAGAATAATTTCTAAGGACATTGCCAATAACCTGCGGAACATGGGTCATGACTAAATCGATTCCAAAATTAATAGCCGCTAGAGAGGCGTAGGCTGGCGCACCTGAATATTTTTTTGAACCACCTATTACCAATATTTTACCAAATTGCCCTTTATGGCAATCAACTCTTCTAACTTTCAATGTGGGAATTAAATCTCCTCGTCCAACAAAAAGATTTGCTTCTTGAGGAATGCCAATAGATTTTACAATAACTTCTTTCACGTGTTCGCTTTTAGTTTCAAATCCTATTTTAGCACGATGAAAAGTAATTATTAAATCAGCCTTAATAGCTTTATCCGAGACTTCTCCGGTATTGGGATTTAGCCCCGAGGGGACATCAATCGATACAATTTTAATTCCGTTAAGTTCTTCTTCTTTTAGAACATTAATCAAATCTATGGCCGAAGAAATGGGCTCTCTGATCTTTCCTTTAATTCCTGTGCCTAGTAGCCCATCTATAATTAATTCAAACCCTCCAATATCTTTAATGAGTGCGCCGATTTTACCGATATCCGTGGAATCTTTTACGATTTCAACTTGAATTGAACTATTAAGTTGTTCAAAAATAATATTCCAATTTAAATTAGCGTGTTTAGTTCTAATATTTTTTGGAACTCCTACAAGAATAACTAATACTTTTACTCCAATAGATGATAAATGACGAGCAATAACAAATCCATCGCCACCATTGTTTCCAGTACCGCAAAAAATCACTACCTTACTATTTTCATCTAACTTATATCGATTTACAACTTCGGTAGCAAAAGAATACCCCGCACATTCCATTAAATGGCTTTTGGGAATTCCTAGCCATTCTGCGTTGTTATCTAAAACTCTCATCTCTTCGGACGAAATTTTTTCTGAAACATTTTGCTTCATGACAATTAATTTTAAGATATTGAACTAAAAAATCTTTTAGTTTATTATTTATTATTTATTATTTAAGATTTAATTCGAACCTTTATTTCTTTGTTTAAAATTGCGTTTTTCTGAGAAAAAATATTAGGAGTTCCAAGTTAAAAAAATAAGTTCGATTAAAAGAAAAATTAAATGATAAATAATAAATAATTTAGTAAAAATTTTTCAAGACTTTTTTTAATTCAAGAAAACTACTTATCTCAAATTCGGAACAAAATCCTATTTTTGAGGCGTTCCTAATAAATCGAATTGTTTTTATCCCCAATTCAGATGCTGCGCTAAGATTTTCAAGTTTATCGTCAATAAATACGCAGTTTTCAGGTGGAACTTGAATCCTGTCCAATAAAAAATGATAAATCCTTTTATCAGGTTTACGATGTCCTACTTCACCGCTTATTACTACTACATTGAAAATGTCGTTTAAATTAAATTTATTGCGTAAAAATTTTGACCAATCCTTCAAATCGTTTGATAATAACGCCAATGAATATTTTTCTTTTAATTCTTTTGCAATCTCGCTAAATTCTGGATCAATGGTTATATTATTATCAAGAAAAATTCTCTCAATTTCGGGATATTCTTTTGTGAATCCTAAGTTATTCCAAAAATCTAACGATGAAATTTTCCCTAAGCTTGCTTTCGTGTAGAGTTTGTTGATTATTTCCCTGGAAATATTATTGCTCCTTTTGTGAATGAAAGGCACTAATAAATCGTTAACATCATCACTTACTTCAAAAACAACGCCCATTGCATCAAAAATAAGCCACTTTACTGCCACTTTAACACCAAATTAGAAGAAATTATCGTTCGATAAAAATATTAATAGGTTTGAAAAATAAATCAAATCAATTTTTAAAACTTGCTTTTTAATGCTTCATAAGTTATATCAATTCATTGAGCATGTTATATATAATTTAATAAAAAGAAAAAAAAATGTGCCGATGGGGGGATTCGAGCCCCCGGCCTCCAGAATTCATCCGTCTGACCCATTTATTCAGTAGGATTATGAGTCTGGCGCTTAAACCAAGCGCAAAAACTTGCGTTTTATAGCCAACTAAGCCACACCGGCACGATAATAAAAATAATAGAGCCACTAGGGGGTTTTAATCTCTAAAGGGGATATCCCTTTAAACATGATCCCCCGACCTTCACCTTTTTGTTTTTTCGATAATCTCTTAAAAAAATAATACCAAGGTAACGCTCTACCTACTGAGCTATAGTGGCTCGTTATTATTTTATTTAAATATCTTAATTGTTTTTAAATTAAAAATTTTTTTACTTGCTGAAAGAAATATTTTTTTCATTACTTGAAATATAATGAATATAAAATATAGAGGAAAATGTCTTATTTAGATTCAAATTTCAAATATTTGGATCAAATTCGAATTTATATCCAAAATCTTTTAGTTTTCTATATACTTGTTTTCTACGCTCTTCCAATTCTTCATAGTAATCGTTTATTTTATTTATGTAATATTGGGGTTTACTTCTATAATTTAATAAAACATTATTCCAGAACTCATCGCGTGCATTTCTTAACTCTGATATAAATTTATGGATTAAATCATCATCATCGCCATCATCATCTTTATAATCAGAAATTTTTTCAATAATATTATTTTCAATAATTTTTTCCAAATCCAAATTGTTAACATTAGCGTTAGAGATTTCATCTTGAAAAACAATTTTAATCAAACTTTTACTGATAAGTTCATCATCGTTATCGTTATTCTTCAATTTATTAGCATCTTTAATATTAGGAATAGCTGACATGTATTTTTTGATAAGATCTATTATCATCAAGAATAGTTCAAATCCATTTTTATTTGTATAAAATTCATCACTTGTAAAATCGGAGAAAACATGATATGCATAATTTATAAGAAC
>JAUWRB010000219.1 GCA_030610785.1 Promethearchaeota archaeon
TAGTAAGTTTTTCTAGAGATAAAAAAGGCAAGTGTTTCTAATTTTTCTCTCAAAAATTATATATAAAAGCCGTATAGCAATAATAATATTTTTCATGAGATTTTTTTAAAATTGTTTTCGTGAATTCAGATAGTTTAATAAGCGAAGTGAAGAAATGAATAATTATTGAAAATTCAATTATAAAAAAATATAATAAATTGGGTGTAAAATAATGGAAAAAATTCTCAGAGTTGATTTGGGAATAGGAAAAATCTCAACTGAAGAAGTTGATATTGCGACCGAAGAGAAATATATTGGTGGTTCTGGTGTTGCCGCAGCTATCTTCACGAAGGAAGTTCCTGCAAGTATCGACCCATATGACGGTCAAAATCTTCTTATATTTTCAGTCGGACCTTTCTGTAATACAACGGTTCCATTTTGTGGTCGTCATTTCGTAATGGCGAAGTCTCCGTTAACAAGAATATTGGGTGAATCGTCTGCGGGTGGATTTTTTGGTAAGGAATTAAAAGCTGCTGGTTTTGATCACATTGTGGTAAATGGAAAAAGTGAAAAACCAGTATACCTATGGATTAATGATGGTAAAGCAGAAATCCGAGACGCTACTAGCCTATGGGGGAAAGGAACTCAAGAAACAGAAGCTGAATTGAAAAAAGATTTAGGAAACGATAAGATAAAAATTGCCTCAATAGGTCCCGCAGGCGAAAATCTTGTCAGATACGCTTCAATTATCAGTGAACTCGATCATGCGGCGGGACGGTGCGGTATGGGAGCAATTATGGGAAGTAAAAAATTAAAAGCTATTGCCGTGCAGGGTACAGATAAAACTCCCGTTCACGATAAAGATGCTCTAATGGAAGCTGTAAAAAAAATACGTTCCATTGTAAAGGAGTCCCCCCTTGCTAATGTCATGAAAGACACAGGCACACTTGCTCACATGGATAACTTTATTAGTATGGGAGATATACCGATTAAAAATTATACGATGAGTCGTTGGAGCGGGACAAAAAAGATTGGTTATTATGCCTTGGAAAGACGTGGAGAGATCAAACATCATTCTTGCTTTAATTGCCCTGTAGCTTGTAGAGCTAATGTTGAGAAAGATGGAAAATGGGTAGCTTGGCCTGAATATGAAATGCTCGCAATGATGGGGTCTAATTTGTTTGTGGACGATTTAGAGGCTCTTATTAGTTGGAATACTCTGGTTAACGATTTAGGAATAGATTGCATTTCATTAGGTGGGACAATTGCTGCTTTTCTAGAAACTATTGAGCGAAAATTGTTGGATGTGGATCTTAGCAAACTTGGTTTTGAGCGGGATCCCGAAAATACAGATAACTATAAAATTTGGGGCGCAACATCTGCAATTGAAAAGTTAATTCGAATGACCTCCTTTCGGGAAGGAATTGGAAATGATCTTGCAGAAGGAGTTCGAAATTTCTGTGAAATAAAAAACCTTCCAGAAGATCTGGCAACACACGGTAAAGGATTAGAAGTACCTGCTCACGAACCACGTGCGAATAATTTAACGGCTTTAGATTATGCAACTACTCCTCGTGGTGCTTACCATTGCTACGAACCAATGCAACTTTCTTCGGCACTGACCACTAAAAAGGAGTTAAATCTTACGAAAATAATCGGTAACTATAATAAAGATGAAGCTGTAGATGCTGTTATAAAAATACAGGATTCAAGTGAGGCTTATTCCGCTAGCGGAGGATGTATTTTTGGATTTTGGTATACTTCTGAAATTACACCTTGGGTCGAAGCATTGAATGCTATTACTGGTCGCTCGTATTCAGTAGAAACATGGGTAAAAGCAGGTGAACAAATCTTTAATTTAAAGCGATTGTACAACATGGAATGCGGAATAACAAAAGCCGATGATACTTTCGGTTCCAGATTCTTCACCCCGATTCCAAAAGGCGGTACAAAAAAAAATGTTCCTCCTCTTGATGAATTACTTCCAAAATATTACGATTCAAGAGGATGGAACTCAGATGGGAAACCATCGACTTAATTTCTTTTCTTTTTCTTTTAATTTCATTTAATTCTCATGTAGTATAAAGAGTAATACGATGTTTTTATAAAAATATAAAAAATAAGAATTAGAGATTTAAAGATTGAATTGATATGTCTTTTTTTTTTCCAATAATTTTATATTTATCGAAGTATTTCCTAAGATCTTTTTAAACCTCTCAGGTGCTTCCGTATGAACTGGGATTAGAATTTTAGGGCTAATATCATCAATAAATCTTGCAAGCTCTTCTTCAGACAAGTGTCCTGAACTATGAGCATATTTAAATTTTAATTTGCATAAGTTGACCCATTGTTTTAATTTATAGAATTTTAATTCCCCTTCGATATCGAAAGCTTCAGCTTTTCCATAAATATAAGTTCCAATGATATT
Organism: Promethearchaeota archaeon; assembly: GCA_030610785.1. Classification (GTDB taxonomy): domain Archaea; phylum Asgardarchaeota; class Lokiarchaeia; order Sigyniarchaeales; family SOKP01; genus JAUWRB01. The sequence goes on from JAUWRB010000219.1 coordinate 2,408, forward strand.
ATTGGTTGATTTTTTTAAATCTTTTAAAAATCTTGCGCCATCGACAACAAAAACTACATATTTATCGGGATCGTCTAAAATTTCTCCTAATGCTGGTTTCCATATTAGTTGATCGCTATTTAATATCAAATTCATTAATTCTTTTTCCCATGTTTTTCTATATTTTTTCCACGATTCAAAATAAATATTATCTAAACCCTGACTTTCTAAAATATCTTTCTCACGTTGATTAATACGTCCTTTATTAGAATTTAATAATATTTTTACTGTTTTTAAATCAGGGAAATCTTTTCCGTAATCCTCACTCATGAATTTGTTGACAAAGTACGCTTGTTTTGATGGTAATATTAATATTCTTCCACATTCGATTGTCGCTTTCCAAATTGTTTTTAATCGGTCAAAATCGTAATAACTAGCATCGTAAATTACCAGATTTTTCTCGTTATTTACTAGATTAATAAATTTTTCCTTAACCTCTTGCTCGCTATTTAATATGTTTTTGCTATCCGTGTAAGGGTCGTCGTTCTTAGTTTTCTCAGGCTTCAATTTTGTACCTTCTGAAATTAAAACATCAATATCGTGGTTCATTAAATAATTTTTAAAAGTTCGTGTAGTTTCTCCTCTGATTCCGTGAAAACGCATGTCTCCTGTGTAAGCTATGTTCGTTCCGTTAATAGAAATTAAAAAGGCCGTTGCGCCCGGAAGCGAATGATCAACAGGAAAACTTTTAATTGTATATTCTTTTAAAATTAAATCGCGCGAAAAATCTAGAGCGTTTAGATTGATATTAGACGAATCTCCTCTCCAATTCTTATAAGAAGTTTCGTCCTTTAATTCAATTATCCTCTTAGATAATGACGACAGGTAAATTGGAATATAATCTCTAAGAAGTGTAAAAAAATAATAGTGATCCACGTGCGCATGACTAATTAAAACGCCAGCGTAATTTTCTTCCTTTTCAATCTTTTTAGAAACATCAATAAAAAGATTATTTTTATCGTATATGGGGGATATTCCGGCATTTCGATATAAGCCCGAGAGATTTGGAATGAGGTTAGTATTTATAAGATCAGTAAGAGAGCCTGGTACTAATAATGGAAACTCGTAAAAATTTTTTTGAGTTGAAAATGAAATTCCAAAATCTAAAAATAATTTTGATTCTTGTTCTAAGAGGATTTGATTCCCCCCGATTTCGTTTACTCCGCCATGAGCAGTAATTTTTAAATTTACCACGAATTTTCACCTTTAATATATATAATAAAAGAATGGTAATACAAATAAATAATCATCATAACATGTATCAATTGCAAAAGTAATTATTTTTTAAGAAAAATGCTTAATAACTGCGATTCAAGAAAATTTATTATAATATAGAAAAAGCATTTTCTAAGAATCTTTATAGATTTTCATCAATTTTTCGATGTCGATAGGGCCATTCACATTAATAAAAGTAAGCAATTTCTCGTCTAAAGGTTGAATTGACTCTTCTACTGAGATGTAATTAATATTCCAATTCTTATCCAAGAGTTTTGTTAATTTATATTCCTTTTTTTTTATATTTTCTTCAGCTATTTTAAAAGCCTCATTTACCGGATAAATTGCGAATAGAGGCTCCAAAAAACCATTTTTCCATTTAGGAATGCAACAATCAAATCCTTTAGATTGTTTAATCAAATAATCAACTACATTAAAATTTATTAAAGGATTATCGCAAGATAAAGCAAAGACTTTATCGTGACCTAATTTGTCTAACTCTTTAAAAGCAGAATAAAGCCCAATCATGGGTGTATGTAGTTCATGATCAGATATCAGTTTTCTATCATCTAAAATGAACGCTGTAAGGGTTCTATAATCTATCTTTTCGATATATTGTTTTATTTGGTTCTTTGAGCGAGCAACAATAAAAACTTCATTATCTAATTTTGATAATGTTTCTAATTGGTAAGAGATAAAAGCTTTACCGAGGAATTCAAAAATACCCTTATCGGAACCAAAACGGGCACTTCTCCCCCCAATTAAAATTGCAATTGCAATGTTTTTATTCTTTTCGGTCATGCTTGACATTTTTTCGTTGAAATTATTAATATTATTGTATTAAATTAAACTAATTGTTAAAAATCATAAATGATTTTAATTTATTGTAATTAACGAAAATGGTTATCTTAATCTTAATTATATCATGTTTTCCTTAAAAAGAGATAAACCACTTGAACATTGTGCTGTTTTTGGTGTTACGAGCGATGATATTGGTTTTTCTGTTTCTAAATTGTTGTATCAAGGCTTAATTGCCCAACAACATCGCGGACAAGAAAGCACGGGTATTTCAGTTAAAAAAACCGGAGGACGCATTTTTACCTATAAAAAAAAGGGTTTAGTTTCTAAAGTATTAAATAAGAAGGTTTTATCTGAATTCTTAGGTAATGTAGGAATTGGACACAATAGATATGCTACAACCGGAATTGCTGATTATGAATCGCCTGAATACATACAACCTTATCATTATAGAAGTAACGAACTTGAATTTTCTTTGGCTTTTAACGGAACTATTCCCATTTACGAAGATATCAAGAAAAAATTGAACGGTATGGGGCGTGTTTTTGTCACTAATACGGATACTGAAGTTATAGCTCAATTAATCGCTTCAATTGCCCTCGGAACCGAAGATTGGGCAGAAGTCCTAAAAGTCTCAAGTAAATTCTTAGAAGGAGCTTACTCTTTAGTGTTATTATCGCCGGAGGGAGATATTTACGCAATAAGAGACCCTAAAGGGTTTAAACCTTTATGCATAGGCGAATTAAAGACGGATAAAAGAAATCTCTATTTTGTTGCTTCTGAATCGTGTGCTATAGATGCAGTTGGCGGAAAATTCTTACGAGATGTAGAACCGGGAGAAATTGTGCATCTGAGCCACCAAAAAGATATTCATTCTGAAATGATAATAAAATCTAAAAAAACAGCTCTTTGCCAGTTCGAATTTGTATATTTTGCCCGACCCGATTCTATTATTGATCGCGTTTCAGTAGCAGAAGCTAGATTGAAATTAGGAATAAACTTAGCTAAAAACGACCCACTTTTAAAAGATCAGAAAATAAAAGAGAACGCTATAGTCGTACCTGTACCAGATTCAGGAAGAAGTGCCGCCGTTGGATACGCTAAAGAATCTAAATTACCTTATATAGAAGGATTAATGAAGAATCGTTATGTCTGGAGGACGTTTATCATGCCCGGTCAAAAAAAAAGGAAGGCTGCTGTAAAAGAAAAATTAAATCCAATTAAAAG
>JAUWRB010000076.1 GCA_030610785.1 Promethearchaeota archaeon
TGCTAAGTCAGGATCAATTGATAGTTTGATCATTTCTTCCCAATTTAGATTTTTACGCGCCACATCCATTTTAAAATCCCAATTTGAAGCTCTCTTTCCGTATCTTGCAATATTAACTGCGTGAGCAGCAATTTTAGAGGCAATTACCCCTCTTTTAACTTCATCTAAATTCGGTAACCCTAAATGCTCAGAAGGGGTTACATAACATAAATAATCTGCACCCGCTAGACCTGCAATCGTACCACCAATTGCGCTTACAATTTCATCGTATCCGGGGGCAATATCAGTAACGAGAGGTCCTAACACGTAAAAAGGAGCATCATTACATAAGGATTTCATGATCTTTACATTTCTCTCTATTTCGTTAGCAGGAATATGTCCTGGACCTTCAACCATTACTTGTATATCTTTTTCCCAAGCTCGTTTTACTAACTTAGATATTTCTATTAATTCTTGAATTTGAGCATAGTCTGTTGAGTCGAAAATGCCTCCGGGTCTACAACCATCACCAAGAGACAGCGTAAAATCGTATTCCTTCGCCATTTCAAGTAAATAATCGTACCTTCGATTAAAGGGATTTTCCAAATCGTTTTCTAAAATCCAAGCAGCCAAAAACGTGCCCCCTCTTGAAACAACGCCCATTACTCGAGGGTGGTCGATTAAATAATTTATAATTTCTTTTGTTACACCCACATGAATCGTAAAAAAATCTACACCTTCTTTAGCTTGTTCTTCTACGACATTGAATAAATCATCCTCGTCCATGTGTATAATTGCTCCCTTATTCTCGAGAGCCCTCAAGGCAGATTGATAAATTGGGACCGTCCCTATAGGTACTTTAACTTCGCTTAAAATTTTTTTTCTGATGTTTTTAACATCTGCTTCGGTGACTCCAGTACTTAAATCCATGACCGTATCTGCGCCATATTTAACGGCGATCTTAGCTTTCTCGAATTCATTGTCTATATCGCAGATTTGTTTCGAACTTCCTACATTTGCGTTAACTTTTACTAATAATCCCTTGCCAATACCGATTGGGGGTTCCAATTCTCGTTTATTTGATTTAGGTACTATAATCCTTCCTTTTGCGATTCCGCGTCTCAAGAAATCTAAATTTACTCGTTCATTTTTAGCAACAATTTCCATTTCTTTAGTTATATTTCCATTTTTTGCAATTTTCATCAATGTGGACAAATCTTAAGACCTTCTATTAAATAATTAGTTCCAATCTCATAAATCAAGTATTTAATTAAAAATAATAATAATAGAATTATAATTTTTTGTTTAATAAAAAATAAAAAAATAAAAAAAAGGTAGAAATTTATTTTTAAAGAGCACGAATTATTACTTTCCTCGCCATTTTGGTTTAGCTCTTTGCATTCTAGCTATGGCTCCAATACCGGCATCCTTTGTTTGCAGTAAATTGGAGGACGATAAAGTCTCTAAATTCATGCCATATACAAGGTCTTTCCCGTAGCACATGTCAATTAACTTTTTGCTCAAGCCAACAGATAAGGGGGAGCTATCAATTAATTCGTCCGTATATTTCTTTATCATTTGGTCCAATTCTTCTGAAGTTTTCGCAACACCATTAACAACACCTAACCTGTAGGCTTCATTTCCGTCGAATCTTCTCCCGGTTAATATAATGTCTTTTGCGGTAGGAATTCCTAAAACCCTTACTGATCTTATGACTCCGCCGAGATCTGGATTTATCGCTACTTTCACCTCTAACATGCTAATTATAGCAGATTCTAGAGCAAATCGAAAATCACAAGCAAGAGCTAGCTCTAACGCCATTCCAAAACAATATCCTTTAATTTTAGCTATAACGGGTTTTTCCATTCTCTCAATTCTGGTAAGAACTGGTTGGAGCCATGTGCTCATAAAATATCTGAAATTATGGGGTGATTTTAAATCTGGTGCGACACCATCTGGACCCATTGCTTGACCTGCTAACGATGGTAGGTCAATTCCAGAGCTAAAAACATCATCTCCTCCAGTAATAATTACGACCCTAGTTTTCGACCGTTCTACTTTATCCAACGCATCTCTTAGTCCCGTTATTAAATCGAAATTAAATGCATTCTTTTTAGCCAATCGGTTCAATTTTATTGTAGTTATGGTTTTTTCTTCGTTTTCCTCAATTAATACAATATTTTCACTCATTTCTCATCATATCTTTTTTTAATATTTATTATTAATAAGGTAGTAATTATAAAATAATAAAAATAATTTTAAAATAATAAATACAATTCATGGTGGAAATTGATATTTCCAAGAACTCTTTATAGCATTAAATCGTGTTGTCGATAATACATTTACAAAATTAATTATTGTTTTGAGATTTTTAATTCATATTCTTAAGATCAAATATTAGGTGAAAGAGAAAAAATGGTTAGTAAAGGAATGGAAAATGTTATAAAAATATTAAAAGAATCCCAAGCTTCTGCAGAAAGAGAAAGAATAAAAGAGACTCGCACTAATATTGAAAGGGCTTTAAGTTTTAAAGTTCCAAAAGATGTAAAATGTGAACGACTAGAAGTTAGAGGAGTACCCGCCGAGTGGATTACTACTCCTGATGTTGAAAAAAAAAACGTTATTTTATATTTACATGGCGGAGGATATGTCTGTGGATCCATTAATACACACAGAGATCTAGTGGCTCGAATCTCTCGAGTATCAAATGCTCGAATTTTGATAATTAATTATAGATTAGCTCCCGAAAATGAGTTTCCTGCGGCATTAGACGATGCAATAACAACCTATCAATGGTTACTTGATGTGGAGGAAATTACTCCAGATAACTTGATAATTGCGGGAGACTCTGCAGGAGGAGGTTTAGCAATAGCAAGTCTTGTATATTTACGAGATAAGGGAATAGCCTTGCCTGCTGCAGCGATATGTCTTTCTCCTTGGACGGATTTAGAACTCACAGGTGAATCCTTTAAAATCAATTTGAATGCTGACCCCCTAATTACTCCAGAGAATCTAACATTCGATGCAAGGTTATATTTAGGAAATACCGATTATAAAAACCCTTTAGCATCCCCTCTCTACGCCAATCTTCAAGGGTTACCTCCATTGTTCATTCAAGTTGGAACTTCAGAAATGATATTTGATGATTCAGTTCGTTTGGCAGAACGCGCCAAGAAAGTAGGAGTTGATGTTGAACTCGATATTTGGCCAGACATGATACACGCTTTTCAATTATTTGCCAAGTTCGCACCAGAAGGTCGGCAAGCGATTGATCGGATAGGTTTGTTTGCCAAAAAATTCTTAAAATAAAAGGAAAAAAATTTTAAACTATTAAAAAATCTAATCGTATCCAATTTTTATTTGTTTTAAAAGTTCAACTAACGATTCGGTTAATTTATAACTTTTCAATTCCTCAAAAGGGACGAATCTTGCGTCCAAAGCGTCATCATCTGCTTCAGGTGGTTGATTGGGATCTCCTTCAATTTGCTCTACAAAATAATTAATTAACACGTAATGATATTCAATTTTACCTTTATCGTCATGCATTATTTTGTCAATTATTCCTGCTAATTTTGAGACTTTGACTTTAAAACCCGTTTCTTCGAAGGCTTCACGCTCCGCCGCTACTTGAGTCCTTTCTCCTAAATCCAAATGACCCCCTGGAATGCTCCAATAACCTGCGTCAGGATTATATTTTCTTTTCACTAACAATAAATGGTCATTTCTTACAAGCATGATGCCCACACCAATGTGAGGTCTAACAGGGTAATGACGCGTGTCATATACAGTTAATTCTTTTTTATCAACCATTTTTTCTAACCTATATAATTATTTACTATAATTTTATCTGTTGATTTATTATTCTTTCGTTATTGATTATATCTTTATTCTTATATTAATTAGTTTTAACTATAGAAAATATAAAGTTATAGTTAATCATTTCTTAAAAAGTGAAACTCGTGGTACGCCCTTGGTATTGGCCAGAAGGAGGGCAGCCCTATCGTACGGACCCATTTACTTGGATAGTCAAAAATAAAATTGCTGCTAGTTGGTGGCCAGACCCTCCGTTATTTGAAAGATATAAAAATGAAGGCATAAAAGTAATTGTAAATTGTTCTGAATTTAATAATCGCCTTGATATTCCCAAAGATTTCGCATATTATCATATAAACATACCAGATTTCGGATTACCAACGCAAAAACAAATAGAAAAATTTCTCGAGATTACCAATAATTTTATTCCTAAAAACAATTCAGTTGTCGTCCATTGCGTGGCAGGTTGCGGTAGAACGGGCCAATTAATAGTAGCATGGGGGGCTTACAATGGATATATTCCAAATACAATGGATCCTGTAAAATGGATTAGAAATCGTAGAAAATGCTCTCTCGAAACAAGGGAGCAAATGGAACTTGCAAGAAAAATTGCTAAAAAATATCAAAAACAACCATTGTAAAGTATTTAAGATAAGAGTTTCTTACGATTATTTAGACTTAATTATAATTATTATATTTATTAAATTATTAGTTTTTAATAAAACATCAAAAAAATTGGACCAACAATGCAAAAGTCTGAATATATCTCCATGATAATTGATAACTTATTAGTTTTTAGCATAAAACCTCCGCAAGACCTTCAAGGAGATAAATTGAACGATCATCTCGGCAAGTTTGAAAGAGATATTCTTAAAATTATCGCCGGATTTAATAAAGATTTCTTGGAATATTTCCTAAAAATCTTAAAGGGGAAAAATCCAGAAGAATTAAATGAGATATTAAAAAAAATGGAAAAAATATCGTTCATGATTGGTCCAACCGGGAATTTACATTATTTAAGCCAAGAACAGATTGAACATATCCTTAATAAATTCGATTTGTTAAAATTAAATGAAATCTCTGAAAAAAAAATAAGTTCAATTGCCGATGAACAATTAGAAAAACAATTTGGAGCAACACATTATAGTACAGTAGATGCTTTAGAAAATCAACTTGCCAGCGCAGAATTTTTTCTCGTGGAACAAGGATACACGAGTAAAGAAATTCAAGAAAAATTCAATAAAGTAAGACAAGATCCTTCTAAATTAGCCATGTTATTTACATTACCCCAAAAGGAAATTTATAACGTGCCTCCTGAACTTCAACAAGAAAATACGATTACTTCGGGAGGCCAAAATAATTCAAGCGCTCAAGATGTAACGATTGATAATAGTCAAAAAGCTCAAGATGCGATTGAGCAGCACATTCAATCAATCCAACAAGATATAAACACCGAAAGAGCTCAAAAAGTAGACGAGTTATTGCAACAAATTAAATTACACGTTAAAACTGAAATGACTGAAAATTACGAGAAAGTCTTCAGACAAATGCACCCCGATAGATTAAACCGGGCTTGCAAAATGTTAAAAGGAACTAAAAGAAAATCGAGACGAATGGCAATCTATTTAGAATGGTATACTTTAAGTTTTCTCCTTTCGAAAATTGAGTTAAAAGTAGAACATTGGCAAGTCTCTTCCCGTTCAAATAGAGGAATTGTAGGCGTCTATACCGCAGGAATAGATTTTTCGCGATATGATAACATCGTGAAAGAATTTTCTGATGGAAAATTAACTAAAGTTATTAATATTGCCAAGAAAATCTTACAAAAGCCAACCAAAAAAGCCATCCAGAAATTAGGGCAAGATTTAATAGCTGAGACTGGTTTTGATGAACACCTTTATTTCACTCAATAGCCCTGCAGATAAAGAAAACAACACGGAATTACCACTTGAAAAACCGAATTCAACTATTTTTTCAGGAGCTTCTCCTCTAAAAGCTTTGAGCAATCCATTAAAGATTTAAAAGCTTACAAACAATATAATTAAATTCATAGAATTGTAATATATAAATTTATTTCATTTCCCACATGAGTACACTTAGTGGACTAATAATTATTTTAAAGTGTTTAAAAGTGAATGCTGAATCAAAAATAGATGATAAAGGTAGGGTTTGTATCCCAAATGAAATCAGAAAACTGTTAAATCTAAAATCTGGTGAAAAAATGCTCTTTCAGGTTCAAGATGATAAAATTATATTACGGAAATCTACCACCATGGAAGAATTCATCAAAAAATCGGAAGAGTTTAGTGAAAAATTGAAGGAAATAACCAAGGAACCGATTGAATTTAAAAAAATATTTGAATAAATCATGATTACGATAGATTCTCAGATTTGGATTTATTATTGGGATATTAATGCTATTGAGCATGAAAATATAAAGGAATGGTTAAATGGTAAAAATAAGGATGGGATTCTTTTTAAGGAAGATATATTTTTAAGCGCGATTATACCAATAAAAGTGGGACATCATTTGTATAAAACGGCAGATTTGAGTAAAGATTTAGATAAAGAAACAATAGAAGATTTACTTTTGGCTTTAATTTCAACTGAAAATTGTCAAATAATTGACATCGATGCTATATTATTAGTTGACGTGATTCACAAAATGTAGAAAAATTCACCACTAGGAATTGGAGGTCGAGACACCTTGATTTTAGCAACCATGGATAGATTAAAAATCTCCACAATTGTTACACATGATAAAAATATCTTAGTATTAAGAAATTACAAAAGAATAGATCCCGTTTTTAACCCTCCTTTAATCCTTGAAATCGATGAAGATTTTGATAATCAAGATTTTCAAGAAAAATTAAAGAATATTTAAACTATTATTATTAATTCGGCAGATGAAGTCTTATTGGCTCGCATCAGTTCCGTCAGTCTATTGTAGGTCTCTTCTGGAATATCTATTAATTTATATATCATATTTAAATAATTATACTAATTCTACCATATATTTCTTTTGAAATATTTTTTATTTAGCTTTAGGACGAATATTTATATTATCTGCCCCCTTTGAATTTAATAAGATTTAAAACCCAAATAATAAAATTAACATTTTTCTTAGAAGAATATGATAAGTTTTCAGCGCAATTGAAATTAAATCATTAAAAATCCCGTACCTCTCTCATTAAGAGCATTCAATTGTCGGTTTTTTAAATAATGGGGGTCAAATTTTACTCCGTCCCTTAAGATGGCTTATATTATATACGATATTTTGGTGGCCACGATACATTGATATAATTTTAAAGGGAGATTATTCGATTTAAGGGTGTACTTTTTTTTATAAGTATTGCTTTTTAGAAAATAAGATATACCTTTTAATAGTAAGATTATCTTTATTAATATATGCAGTTAAAACCAATGAAAGTTAATAAAAAAGGAATGATCACTATCCCTAATGAAATACGGGAAAAATATGATATTGTGGAAGGTAGTGAAGTTTTAGTAATAGAAATTAATGGAGAAATTCAATTAATCCCGGTACTCGACTTTGATGAGATTAAACAATTCCTTCCAAGCAGAAAGGAAATGAAAGAAGTATATCTTAAGAGTAAAGAGGAAGAATTGGAATTAGAAAAATGATGCAAAAAATATGCCTCGATGCTGGAGTCTTAAGCATCCATTTCTCAAATGATAGCACGCAAGAAGTAAACAATATAATGGATTTAATTTTAAGGAAAAAAATTCAAGCATTTATATTACGACCAATTCTTATTGAAAGTTATTATCATCTATGTAAGTTAAAAGGGATTGAAATTGCAAAAATTACGATTACATCATTTATTAGAAAATATCCGGTTAAATTGATGAATATCACAGACGATCTAATCTATTCTGCAGGTAAATTGAAATGCCAAAATAAAAAAACTCTGTCCTATAATGATTGTATAAGTATCGCCTTCTGCTTGAATAATAAGGTTGAATTTCATACGACCGAAAAAAATCTGAAAGATATATCAAATAATACGTTAAGAATGCTAGAAATAAAAAAATATAATTTCTAAGATGAGGGCGGGGCGAGTGCATTGGAAGATAAAAATCAACTCATAAAAGAATACCTCAATTTGAGTTCTATTTATAAAAAATATAGATTCATTGGAATCTCTATGAATGTATAATCCCGACCTTAAAACATTCTGAATTATTGCACGAGAACATTCCAAATTCTAATCTAATAGTTCTTAATGGTCCAGGACATGACATTATTATTGAATCGGCAGATGAAGTAAGTGATTTAATGGGGAATTTCATCAAGCAATACCAAGGATAAAAAAAAATATTAATTATTTATTTGAATGTTAAATATTATTAAATAAATAAAAATAGAAACTTAGGTGATATATATTCCAATATTTAAATTTGAAGATATAGAAATTAATTATTTGAAGCGAGGGAAAGGTGAACCTCTCGTCTTATTTCAAGGCCTTGGACAAGCAATTGGCAGTTGGACTTTCCAATTACCTTATTTTAAACGAAAAATGCTGGTTATAGCTTTAGATAATAGAGGCGTTGGAAAAAGTTCTCGACCGAATTATCCCTACACCATGAACATGTTTATTGAAGAGACTAAAAATTTACTTGAATTCTTGAACATTAAAGATAAAATTCATGTAATGGGGATTAGCATGGGAGGAATGATAGCGCAAAGTTTTGTCTTGAAATATCCAGAGATGGTGAAAACTGTAATATTATTAGCTACATCAGCACACATGGATGCTAATCCCTTGATCGAACAATATAAGTATTTCATGGAAAAATTAAATTTAGAAGAGGCTTTTAAAAGAAGGCTTGAATTAATGTTCTCAAAAAGTTTTATTAAAAATGTACAAGAGGATCAGACGTTATTAGATGCTCTTAAAAACAAAATGATGTTAGAGAATCCAACTAGATTACAAGATTACATTAATCGAGGAGCTGCCATTTCTAATCACGACACCCGCGATTCTTTACATAAAATCTCTCAGCCAACGTTAATCATGGCTGGAACCGAGGATCAAATAATACCTTTTGCCCAATCAAAATTCTTACACGAAAAAATTCCAAATTCGAGATTAGAATTGTTTGATGGTTATGGACATGGAAGTTTATTGGTAGAAGACGCAGAGAACACTAATAATATGATTTGGGAATTTATCCAAGAACATCTCAAATAATTTGAGACGATTTATTCAAATTTAAAGATAATTTTAAAAAAAATAGTAGAAATTGAATAAAATATCGTCTAATTCTCTTTTTTATAAACTGTTTTTCCTCTTATAATAGTTTGAAGCACTTGAATTTCTTTAATTTTTTCTTTAGGGACTTCAAGAGGATTTTTGTTTAGAATGATTAAATCTGCTAATTTTCCAATCTCAATGCTTCCTTTTACGTTTTCTTCAAATGCAGCATATGCAGCATCAATAGTATAAGTTTTAAGTGCATCCTTCATTGTAATGCATTGTTCGGGAACAAAATCGTTTCGGGTGACTAGTGCGTGCAATCCCAATATCACGCTTGGATCTTCAACAGGACAATCTGAGCCGGAAGCAATTACGACTCCGGCGTCAACTAACGATTTCATTGGATAAGTATATTTACATCGTTCTTTACCAAGTCTTTTTTCTAACCAAGTATATTCGGAATTTATAAAAGGAGGTTGACACGATGCGATAAGTCCTAATTTTTTCATATCTTTAATCACATCATCAGTGAGCATTGAAGCGTGCTCAAGCCTGTGTCGATGGTCATCTCGCGGAGATTCTTTCAATAATCTATTAAATAAATCTACAGCAATTCTATTTCCTTTATCACCAATAACGTGAAGGCCAATTTGAAGACCCAATTCATGAACTCCTTTCATCTGTTGATAAAGTTCTTCTTCGTCTACAACGCAAAAACCACTACCATCTGAGTCCGAAAAATTTTCATGCATGCAAGCTGTTTTGGCGCCAAAAGTTCCATCGAGAAACAATTTTACACCACCAACTTTAAATTTGCTATCTTTTTTTCCTCCATCTAAAGGAGGTTTTTTAAGTCTTTTTAACTTTTTTGATCTTTTAGTAAAAATGAGAATGTATAAATTCTGAAGAACTCGATCTTGAATAGATTTAAGAAGTGACAGTTCAATTGCACCATATTCTCCAAATTCGCCTCCCTCGTCTGAATAAATGGTTGCCTGAAGTGATGTTATCCCTTCTTCGGCATATCTTTTGAATACTTTATCGGCAACTGGACTCATTTCATCTTTTCCCGGAATTGATATTTTCGAAAATATAAAGGCTAAAGCTTGCTCAGATACTATTCCTGTAAGTTCTCCCTTATTATCCCTTCGAATTTCTCCTCCTTCCGGAACCTCTGTGTTTTTATCTATACCTGCTAATTCTAGGGCTTTACTATTCGCTACCCCGATGTGACCATCATACCTAACCAAAAACACGGGATTATCAGGACACGCATCATCCAAATCCCAACGAGTAGGTAATACAGGATTTTCGAAATTTTCTTCTTTTAAATTTAATCCCATTAATAATTCGTTTCTTTTTTTATTTTTAGAAGCTTCCTTCATTATTGATTTAACTTCTTCGATGCTCATTGCGTTGGAAAGATCAGGATTAATGTGATAAAACATGAAAAGGATCGGGTGAAGATGGCAATCGATAAAACCAGGTAGCATTGTTTTTTCGTTTAAATCAATTAATTCGTAATTTTCAACTAAACTCTTTCTGACATCTTCTAAGCGCCCCATAGCAACGATTTTTTCACCTTTAGTTCCCACTGCTTCAACTACGGGTTGCTCATCGTTCATGGTGATAATTTGTCCATTAAAATATACTTTTTTTTTATAGATTTCATTACTCAAGTGAAAACTCACCTTTTAATCAAATAGTATTTATTTTAGTTTTTAAGACAATTTAAGAATTCTTATTATATTTTAATATTTAAGAATCAAAAAACTAAATATTTACATATATTCTTATTTAAATTTCAATACATTTTAAGTAATCTTTCGTTGATAAAAGGCGGTTATGACTAATTTCATAATAATTTGCTTCAATAAAACCTAATCCATAAGCAATTTTTTGAATTTTGTTAAAAGGTAAACGAGTAATGTCGATTTATTCAATTAAATCTCTTCTAACAATAAATTTAATAATCTTTTCAATTTGTTCATTAGTTAGAGTCATATTCACATTTTTAATTATGTTTTTTTTATCTTAACCTATAATAAATGCAACAGAAATATATCTTTTTACGCGGCGGAGCTAAGTTTTTATGTGGAATCTCGAAAAAGGAAATTTTCTAAAAATTATTGAGAGGAATAAATTTATTATTCTTTTCATCTTCTTTATTATATTCAATTATTTCATTTATAAAGGTCTCTAATGGGTTTGTAATTTTTGCGTACTTATATTTGATTTTATATTCATTATTATCGTTTTCATTAATATTTGCATGATTTAATTTTACAAACATTTCCATTGCTTCTTTAACCCATCTTGTTCTAGGAAATTCCCTTTGTCTATGATCATGTTCGATTTTTGGAGGTCCAAATTGAGATTTAAGTCTATTTACTATATCTTTTAAATTTACAGTTATAGTTATAACTTTTTTTCCTTCAGCTTCCATAAATTCTTCTGTCGTGGGGTATTGACTGAAAATATGATTCCATAATATATCCATAATATAAGGTATTACTGGTTTAACATCATTAAATTTAATAGGTGGATAAATTGGTAGTACTTTCTCTAAAGGTACTTCGATTATTTCATGAAGACGTTTATCAAACTCATTATTTGTTATGCCCCCAAAACTTTTTTCTAAGAAAAAATAACTTTCTGTCTGTTCTACTAAAGAATATACAATCACAGCAAAATTTCTGTTAATATTTATTTGAGTTCCCAAATTATCGTCCAAGTAATCATTTACATAATTTCTCATAGAATAATGTGTTAAAAGAATTAAATCGATAATGTTGATTTGCTCATTATCTGTAATCCAACCTATTAAATCGTCATCATATTTTTCTAACTGTTCAAAATCTTCTCTCCAATGATTTCGATTCTTAGGAAATGATGATTTAGCTTCACAAACAATGCCATATTCATTATTTATTTGAACAACTAAATCTGGCCTAACGGTATTGTTTGGTTTTATTCGATTATTATTTGTTGTATCCATTTTCCTACCAATATAATAATATGAATCATCCTTGAAATTACTGTTATCATCGTCCCATCTTAATATATGTGTAAAGCAAATTATTGCAATTATGGTTTGTTCATAATTATCGATCTCTCTTAAAAAATCCTTTTTATTCTCTAGCTTCATATTTTACCATTGATATTCTTTTATAACACCCTCTTTTAATCCCATAAAAATACGATTACAAATTTTTTCTAATGAAGCATAAGAAGCTCTCATTTGAGGTATTATTATTATTTTATTTGTTGACAAGACCCAGATATCATAAGACGAACCATCTCTAAAATCAACAAGAGAACAATGTAAATGTGGATTAGAGTGATAAACTGATAATGTTGTTAAAACAATGTGATCTAAAACATCTGTTAATTTCTTGACTTGCTCTTTATCTTTAAATATATCTGTATTATATTCAATCATTATAGGTTTAGTTCTATATTTTTCTTTCTTTTTTCTCTGTCTATCACTAAGAAGCTTGATATTGCTGTTAGCCAGATTAATCATATCCGTTATTATTGTCTCATAAAAAAATTTATATTTTTTATTACAAGAAAAATAACCATCACGAGAAAGCTTACACTCAGTTTTTAAAAACTCATGATTAATATTATTTACATCTTTAATTGATGGAATGAAGAATATATTTATACTTTTTATCCATTCATCGTTTTCTTTAATGATTCGGAAGGCTTCCTCAAATGATCGATCTGTATGCTTTAAATCCGATTCGATTTTCTTTTT
>JAUWRB010000243.1 GCA_030610785.1 Promethearchaeota archaeon
TTTTAGTTTTTATGATCATCTATTAGTTCACGACCTTAGTAATATTCTTCAAAACATAAACTCCTCAGCCGAGCTAAGTTCATCTTTTTTAAATAATCCTGAAAAAATAGGTAAAGTTAAGGAATATGTTGATATAATTAAAAAACAAGTAACGAGAGGTTCGAAATTAATAAATAACATCCGTCAACTTTCGGAACTTGACGAGTCTCATCCTCCTCTCCAATCCGTTGATGCGTGTGCTATACTAAGAAAATCTATTCGGTTTGTAGAAACAGGATTTCAAGATAGTGATATTAAAATCGAAGTTGACTCTCAATATAAACAATTTAACGTCATGGCTAATAATTTTTTACAAAATATTTTTGAAAACTTATTATTTAACGCAATAAATCATAATATAAATCAAATAGTTGAAATAATTGTTAGAATTTCAAGAGAAGAGAAGGAAGAGAATCGATTTTTAAAAATAGAAGTACTAGATAATGGTATTGGCTTGATAAATGCCCAGAAAAAAAATATTTTTCGAAAACAACAAAATAAAAATTTTAAAGGAAAAGGTTTAGGCTTTGGATTAAAGCTTGTACAAGAATTGGTAGAATATTATAAAGGACAAATTTGGGTTGAGGATAAAATCAAAGGAGATTACTCTAAAGGGAGTAATTTTATTGTTTTAATTCCGGAAGCCGATTAAAATATTAACAATTTTTGATATTTGAGCCACTTAAGGAAAAGTAATCTTTAAACTAGTTTTTATTATTAATTTTTTTTAATATTTCTCGTACCTTTTTCCTATAAATGGAAAATCTTCAATTTCTTGTAATTACTTTTCCATTAATTTGTATCATCTACATGACATTTGATTTTTTGAAGCTTGATCTTGTCTTATCTAAATAAGAATATTATATTTTGAAGTCTTGATTAAATTTTGATAGCTGTAAAAAATAAAATCTGCTTTATGGGAACTTGTGGTGTAGGAAAATCGTCATTAGTATCGTTATTGAATGGAAAAGTGGAGTCTCAAGTAAGTACTCCAACGATAGGATTAGATATTAAAAGCGTTCAAATTTCAGAAAATAAGCTAGTTGTATGGGACTTTGGCGGCCAATCAAGATTCAAGCACATGTGGGGCGATTTCTTGAGAGGTGCTGGTTTAACTGTGTTAGTATGCGATTCTACCGAAGAGAATCTAAAAAAGACAAAAGAGATATATAAAAGATTCTCGCGTTCTATAGGTTCCAAAATAATTGCTATAGCAAATAAACAAGATCTTCCGGGTGCTTTAAGTGCCGACATGGTTCAAAAGAAATTGGGCGTAAAAACTTACGAAATGAGCGCAATTCGGACAGAATTAATGGATAGAATGAAAGACATTTTAGAATACGAGATCAATTCGGATTAACGCATATACAAGATTTATTATATTTTCAAAATATCCTTCCTATTAAGTGAGCTAACCGGACAGGTTCTGGGAGCTTGGAATCAATACAAATATTTTTTAATAACGATTCTACTTCTTCAATTTCAATTCCTTTACAATGAAAATATATCTTAGATTTGCCTCCGGCGGTTTCGATGCAGGTTTCGTATAGATTTCCCGCTTTTAAAATAAGGTTAAGTTTAGTATTATAATCGCCGGGAAATTTTTTTATTAGTGCTTTTTTTACAGAATCAAAATCTATTTCGCTTTCTGTTATCGCTATTATTGGTTTTCCGGTTTTTTCGTGTACTTTTTGAATATCATAGATATTGAAGCCTCCAAAAGTAATAGTGTGAGTCAACAAAAATTGGACGTGTTTTTCGTTTTGTTTTACTAGTTCTATTAATTTCTCTGTCGAGTCATTTCCATCGATATCGATTTCATTTCTGACCACTTTAACCATCCTTACTCCTTGACAAACAACGCCTATTAATTGAGTTGATTTTGATTCTGCTTTAAAATTGAATCTTGCGTCATCTACTCCCATAGAAATTGGAAATTTTTTCATTTTTTTGTTTCACGTGGTAAGAACTTTTTCAGGTGATTTAAAAGATTTGTAAAAGCAATTGTAGCATTCTTAATTTCTTCGGTTCTTATTGTTAAATCGCCCGAAATATTATCTATTAATAATTTAATAATTTCATTTAACGTGATGTTATTGTTTAACCAAACATAGGCGATTAATGCCTCCACAGTATTAGCTAGATCGTGTGCATTAGCCCTATTTTTAGCAAAATCTTTCAAATTTGCGTTCTTTAAAGCATTTGATAATATAGTTTTACTCACTTTCAATCCGGTGCGTATAATATTTTTTGAATTATTCGTTAAATACGAAGATTTCGCTACAGAGTACGCCAAATTAACGATGCCATCTCCTATTTTGGCTAACCCTTTATCGGTTCCAATAGCTTTTTGAAATAAATTTTTATTTTTATTTAAATCGCTAATTAAAAACTCAAAATCCATGATGAAAAGTTAAATTACTATTTATTAAATCTTTCTTGAGAAAGGTAGTTAACGTAAAAAATACGAATTGAATTAAAAAATTTTTTGGAAAAGTGTTTGTGTTTTTTTAACTTCGGCTCTAACTGATTCGACCCCTTCGTTCAATATCTTTTTTATTTTATATCCCTTTTTAAGTTTGATATAGATTTGAGGAGGTACTATACCTGTCATTTTATAAGCAGCAATAACAACACCCTCAGTTTCTAAAAGGTGCTTGACAAAAATATTACAAAATCCGTGAGATTGTCCTTCACATATTAATTCATAGTCGTTCTCGGTCGCTCCTCTAGTAATACTTAGGTTGAAATATTTATATTCAGGGGCTTTAGGTTCTTGATCAAGATCTAAATCTTCAAATTCTTCATCTTCGGTTTCTGTTTTAGTCTCCGTGATATCATCAATTTCCGTATCGCCTTCTTTTTTGATTTTTGGGTAAACACTCTCAATTTCTTCGTCTTCAAATAAGTCTTTTTCTAACTCATCGTCATTCTTTGTTTCAGGTTCATTTTTTTTTTTTTCTTCCATTATAATAACTCCAATTTTTCCAGATTTATTAATTTAATATTGAATTAAATAAATTTTTGTTTGTTTGTGAGTGAAATTTTAATTTAAAGGAATTGTTGAGCAAGCTCTTTTAATCTCTCTCGTGCTAAGTATTGAAGGTCCTTAGAACCATATAATATGATTTTAATGTTATTACCTTCTACGCTGATATTTAAATCGATATAGTTTATTTTTTTTTGCGCATTTTCTAAAAATTTTATAGCTCCTTCAAGAGAACCACTATTATTATAAAAATAAATAACCTTTTTGCTCCCAGATCGTCCCAAAAAATATGCACTCTTTAATTATTAATTATTTTGTTTTATTAATTTTAGGTTAATTTGATAAAAAAATGATATTTAATATCTTAAGTGATAATTTACGTTTCCATAATCGTTTGCTAAATTTCTACTCTCAATATTACCACAAAATTCGCATTTTAATTTATTAAAACCAACTTTTGTGAGAGTTGTTCCGCAGATCACGCAATCTGCGTGGATTACTCCAAGGTCTTTTCCAATACAAGTCAAACCAAATTCATTATTAGTTTGCTTAATAACTCTTGCGCGAATAATATCTGTTATTTGAAAAGCATCCGCAATCTTTTCAACATATTTGTCAGAAATTTGTGAAACATGAATATTTCCGAAACAGGAGCTATTAAAAAGGATTTTTTTATTAATCATATAAAAATTTAATCCAACTGAATATCTTCTTAAAAAGAGTATCGTTCCAATGACAATATCGTTAATACTTACGACTTTTCGGTCCTTTTCTTGATGACTCTTTATTTGAATTTCTCTTTTATCAAAAGAGAAATTAATAATTCCCGTTTTCGTAGCATAAATTTTACCTTCCTTTATGAATGTGGATTGTTTATCAGCTAAAAATTCTTCTACAACGCCTAAAAATTGGCCGGTTGTAACAATTTCGTTGTTTTTTATGGATTCTTTCATGTAATTCAACAACAATCTTTTAATTTCTTAATTTATTTCTATTTTAAGTTATTAGTATTAATTAAAATAAATAAATTTATTTATAAATAATTATAATAGAGCAGATATTTAGGCGATAAGAATAAACAAAAAAGATTTAATTTCTATAATTCAAAACACGGAAGGCTTTATTAATCCTAAATTAGAACTAGAACAATATGTTATTGATGCGACTTGTGCCGTGGATATAATATATTTTGCTGGTTTTGAATTTAACGACATAAAAAATAGATTAATATTTGATCTCGGCACTGGAACGGGGAGATTGTCAATAGCTAGTGCCTTTCTAAAAGCAAGCGCAGTTTTAAGCGTTGATATTGATTGGAGCGCTTTAAGAATATTAAAAAAAAATGTGAGCGAACTCGAGATTGATAGCGTTATATTACCTATATGTGCTGACATAAAATTCTTTGAAATTTCAAGATTAATGATACCAAGTACGATGAAAATAACAACTATCATGAATCCGCCTTTCGGAGTTCAAAAGCGAACTGCCGATAGAATTTTTTTAGAAAAAGCTTTTTCTTTTTCAGATGTTGTCTATTCCATACATTTAGCCGGAAAAAAAAATCACGAATTTATTAGTAATTTTGTTAAAAAATTGAGTTGGAGGATATCTTATTATTTTCCGTTTAACATGATTCTTGAAAAATCTTTTAAGTTTCACACTAAAAAAACAAAAAGAATTGAAGTAAAAATTTATAGGTTCGTTAAAAATTAGTAAAATCTCCGCCAAGACCTAAAATTTTCCGGATAAACTGCTTTATCTCCTAAGAGCTCTTCAATTCTTAGCAACTGGTTATATTTGCAATTTCTATCAGATCTTGCTGTTGCACCACTTTTCAATTGTCCCGTACAAAGTCCAACAGCTAAGTCAGCTATAAACGGGTCTTCTGTTTCACCTGAACGATGGGATACCATCACATTAAACCCATTGTCAAAAGCCATTTTTGCAGCGTTTATTGCTTCCGTTAAAGTTCCTATTTGATTTACTTTAAGTAATAAGGCATTTCCTGCTTTTTCTTTTATTGCTCTATCAAGAATTTTAATGTTTGAAACTGTAATATCATCGTCAACAATTTGTATGGATTTATCGACCTTAGCC
>JAUWRB010000061.1 GCA_030610785.1 Promethearchaeota archaeon
TTTGACCTAGATGTTGGACTAACATGTTGTAATAACGGATGATGTCGCTTCTTTCGAGGTTCGCTACTTCTAAGAGCGTGTTCATCTCCAATAGGACGCTGTTGTTCTTGCAAGAATAATAAACCGCCCCTGCGATTAAAGCCTCCATTAAACGGCCTTGAAAATTTTTTTTTATTTTTTTTAAAGAAGTTATTGCCAAATAAGCACCGTCTTGAACCCGTATCGGCAAGCGTAATCTGTTGCATAACGATTTGACGCCTCTTAAAGAGAGAGAATCGGTTTTAATGGCATAGCTTGTGCCCCATTTCACGCCCCGCTCCAGGGTTTTGGAAGGCTTGTCTTTCGGAAGTATGAAAGAACCGCTCATTGACTTAATCAACAGTTTTTTTGGATCTCCGCGTCCTAAAGGTTGCCACGCTTTCTTGGAATTCAAATCGTATTTTAACCAATTAGTCTGTAAACTCTTGCCTTGAGCTACCAGACCGCAGCTGGAACAAGCGGATTCTTTTGTCTTGGGATTTAAAACCATTTTTCCATTGCATTCCGGACAGCGAAATTCACTTGCTTCTTTCGGTGTTTGAGCTGAACTACTTTTTATCAAGAGAGTTTTGTTAACGATGTTTTCGGTTTCTTCCGTTTTTTCGTTCGGATACCACTCTTTCCAGCATCCTTGGCACAGAAAAACACCATTGTTGTTGACTCCCTTGAATGAAAGCATTTTCGTGCTTCCGCAATTGGGGCATTTGAACTTGTCTTCGGTTTCTCTCGGTGTTTGAACCGAACTACTTTTTATCAAGAGAGTTTTGTTAACGATGCTTTCGGTTTCTTCCGTTTTTTCGTTCGGATACCACTCTTTCCAGCATCCTTGGCACAGAAAAACACCATTGTTGTTGACTCCCTTGAATAAAAGCATTTTCGTGCTTCCGCAATTGGGGCATTTGATCTCGGTCAATCTTAGGCTCGGGTTTATTGTTTTTTTTTGGTTTTTTAATTTTTTTTAAAACGCTCTTTTAATTCTATAATATTATTGTAAAATTCAACATATATAAATCTTCGAAAGAAAGAAAAAAACAAAAAACCAAAAAACTAAAAATAGTTTACTAAATAGTGAAGTAAAAACAAGAAAATATAAAAATAAAAATGTTTTTGAGATTCTCGTTCTGAATCTTGTCGATTAAATTTTTTTTGGAGCTGGCGACTTCGACGTTAAATCTTGTTTGGAACTTTTCCTCCATTTCTTTTTTGATTTTAATTTTGGATTTTAAAAATAAGAAAAAATTCTTGATTTATGGTTCAAGCGTGTTTTTTTGTTGGCGGCGTTCTCGTTGGCTTTGATTAATACGAGGTATTTTTTGAGCCTTTGTTCCAAAACAATCAGATCGGTTGCTTTAATGTTGAATTTTCTGCTCTTATTTTTGCGATGCAACTCACCGTAAAAAAAACCGTCTTTTTCTTTGGTTATATTGTAAGAAAAAACTCCAAGCTTGTGTTCTATAAAATTAATACTTTCGGACATTTTTGTTGTCGTCTCTTTTTTTTAATATTTGGACTATAAAAAAATAACGAATTGGCGGTATTTAAGCGAAATGGGGGGAAAGAATTCTGATTTGTTTGGGAAAAAATAACGAAAAATGTTTTATTAGGTTAATCCAAGAAAAGTTTAGAGAAAAAGATTGATGTTGTTATAGTTTTTCCATGCTTAACATGAGTTTAAACGCCAATTTCTCGTGTTCTGAGTTAATTGTATCAGTAATTTCACCCATCAAGCCTAGACTTTCTAGTTTATCCATCATCTTGTTTGAAATTACTATCATGTTAAACAATATTGATGCCGTTTTTTGTGGCGGCATGCTCGCAATTAATTTAATAAACCCTGAGCCGTATACTTTTGTTCCCATTTTTCTCAATTTTTTTATATGTTTAAATTTTCTAAAAGAAATTATTTTTTTTAGTGTGCTTCATTTCTTTCCAGTTAATTAAATCTCCAACTTCTTTGGGCGAAAATTTTTTATGAACTCTCCCGCTTACGATTTCGGTTGAACTAAAAATTAAACCCTCTTTTACGAGCTTTTTTAACAAATAATTAATCTTTCCTGAAGACCAGCCGATCTCTTTCGATAACTCGTACGCTGTAACCTGAGGCTTCTTGCATATTGCTTCGTATGTTATCCTTTTATTTTCGAACGTTTTTTTCCTTCTTATTCTATTTGCCTTTTCGAGCATTATATACCAATTATATTAATATTATTATTTTAAATGTGTGGCACAATAGTTCTATAATATAATACATACATGAAATTAAAATATATAAATATTTTTACGAAACGAAATATCCCAACTGGTTTAAAATCATAAATGGAATAAAAAATTTTAAATATGAGATATATGAAAAAATGTTATTAGAAATATTTGATTTTGGATGCCAAGTTGTTTAAAATCGATCTCAGAAATAGTTTACTAAATAGTAAAGTATTTTAAATTCATGAAAACAAGTACAGGATAAAAAGCAATTTTGTTTAACTTAATCGTTAATCAGAAAAAAGAATATCTTGAAAATGAATAGGATATAAAAAAATAATAGTTTACTAAGTAGTAAAGTAAATTTTTAAAGTTTTTTTAGCGATTTTTATTGAAAAGTTGGGTATTAGTATTAATTATGGTTTTCAAAATTGTAGGTCGCTAAAAGTTGTTTAAAATCGATCTCAAAAATAGTTTACTAAATAGTAAACTATTTTAAAATTAATTTAGATTATTAAACCTATATCTTCGTCATATCTTATCGTTTTTGCTAGGATAATAAATTCGTCTATTATGGAATGAATATCTAACTCCCTGACAGTTTCGAATGGAATGTCTATAGCGTAATCTCTTAAAGGTTTCTGTTTTCGAAAGATAAAAGGCACGCATTGTACATCACCACTCGGCAACCTGTTTCTATATAACTCCTTGTGAAACTTGTCCTTGAACTCAAAATCAGGATCGAATTCTATTATAGGAATCCCGTTTATGAATATTTCTACGCTATAATCGTCAATAATGCAATCATGAGATTTCACTTCTATAAAATCTTCGTTTACCTTATATTTTTCGTATCCTTGCTCTTCTTCTACTAATATCAACTTGTTTTTATCGTACTTACTCATCAAAATAAAGACGTCACTTAAACACGAACTAGCACTACCCGCGATATTTTCTGCGATTCTAAGGATGTTTTCGTCTACATCTAACTCCAATTCTTTGAGTTCTTGAATGATCTCCTTGTCGTAGATGTAAAATTCTCGTAAAAATTGTTTTCCATCTTTTTTTAAGAGCAAAATTTTCTCGTTTAAGACTCCTTTTATTTCGTATTTGATTTCCTGAACTTTGTTATCCCCCTCTCTATCTCTATTTAATTCGATAAGTTTGCCTTTAAAATAAAAAAATTTCTTCGCAAAAGATGAAATGGTCTTTATGTTTTTGTATTTTTGATTATAAAAATTTAACGAATCTTTAATCAGATCGATAAAGCAACACGCAACAGGAAGTAACGGTATTATTACTAATCAAGAAATAATAAAATTCAAATGGTTGTATTTCGATCCTAATTTAATAGTATCTAAATTTCAATACAAACCAAGAGAAGTTTTTAGCAGTTTTTTTCCATTAGCAAAAACTTTTTATATTCTCACGGATATAGACAACGATAATTCTCTCATTACTTCAATTCTAGATGTTTCCGAAGTTTCATTGCCTTACAATTCGTTTCCTTTTTCTGATTATAAAACAAAAGAAGACATCATTAACAATTTAATTTCAATTTTTCATTTCTATTTTTATCTTTAATTTTTTCTTACTTCACTACTTAGTAAACTATTTTTTTCTTGTTCAGAATAATTGTTATTTAGCTTGAGAAATTCGAGACAAAAAACAACTCATTCTTGCTCAAAAATATTAGGATAACCGATTTACCTTTCGTTTTTTTTTTCGCCCCAACGACTAAAGTCAAGAAAAATAAAAATCATACCTGTATTAAATAACTCGTTTCGGAAGAAATTTTTCATTAATCTAGTGCCCCCTATTTTTTTATATAATTTTCTTGCTTCTTTTTAATTACCATGAGTGTAAAAGAAACGCCTTATAGTATAAGGTATGACGAGCTTGAAGAGAAAGGCTTAAACTATTACGAGATTCACAAGATAATGAGGAAGGATGTGGACAGAAACGAAATATTGGGTAAGGTTTTATATATTTATAGCGAGACCGAATATTTAGGAGAAGCTCACTTCTGTTCCGTCTGCGGAGAGCAATTAACAAAAGAAGACTTTTTCTTCGAAGTAACGGATTATTGTTGCGACCTCTGGTATAGATGTCCTTGCGGGGCATTTAACCACTTTAAAGAAGCTTCACAATACCCCCTAAAAATAGGAAACTTCGTAAAGATCTGTAATTCGATGTACACCTATTACGGAAAGATCGCCTCTTTAGACCCCCTAAAAGCGAGAATAAACGACAAAGTCACCCAAATTTTAAGGGGAAATCGCATTACAATAGTCCCAAAGGAAAACGTCCCCAAAAAATTTTTAGACGTCTTGAACGCCTAAAGGTGATAAAAAATAAAAATGAAATCAATAGAACTAAAAAACGTGCTACATTTTGCGGTAAGCGTTGAAGATCTTAGCAGTTTATGTTACGCCCAAGATAAACTAAAGCTAGCCGTGTTTAGAATGTGTTTTGCGGATAGATTTCACAGGAGTTATTTTAAATCGGATAAGAACGACATTACAAAAAATTACGCCATCCTCTTGCCCAATTCCAACTCCGAGAACTTAGGCATCCCCCCAAAACAACACCTCTTAGCCACTTGCAAGGTCTTAAAAGACTTGTTCGGTTTTAAAAACTTTTATTACGCCAAAAAATCGAAAACAAACTCCCGCAAACCAATTCAAGAAGTGACTTTTTATCCTTTCGATCCAGAAAGCGTTATCTAAGCATTATTTAATTTAACCTCTTAATTAATTTCCTTTTTTTTTTCTTTTTTTTTTTTTCCTCACAACTCAGAATTATCGGCATTATCGATTTAAAATTAACCAACCAATTAAAATTAAGGTTAATCCAATGACAAAAATTTCTAATTTTCGATTTCTTCTTTGTTTAAAACGAAGCTAGCGCGAAAGAAAAATAAAGAAATAAAGAATAATAAAGAAAATTATTCTTTAAAAGTAAGTAAAATAATTAGAGCTGGAATTTAAAATCGCTTAAAACACTAATTTTAGAAGGTAATGAGTCAACTACTATCCCGGAATCGATAAAAGTTTTGAGAAAAAGAGGATTTCTTTAATATTAGTTTATTGACTCAAAGAAAGAAAATACTTTTTGTATTTATATAGTCTTAATATTACTATTATATAAGAAGTAATATTTTCATGTGGCAAACGGTTAAAAGAAATAATTTTTAAACAAATTAGTTGAAAAATTAAAGAAAATAATTTAAAACAAACATTTTTTAGTTTAAATATTAATAGAAATATAAAAACAATTAGGTACGATTTATAAAATTGAATGACAGTCCCGAAAAAATTAATATTACTAATGACAAATTCTCCCAAAAACGAGTAGCATCTTTAGATGTTGTTAAAGGATTGGCAATTATCTTAATAATGCTTGCACATTTAGGGGCTTTATGGTTGGACCCAGAATGGCGTTTTGTTTACGGTTTTATTCTCACTTATGCGGACTTTTTTGGACCCGGATTATTCGTTGTTCTTTCTGCACTTAGTGTAGTTTTTAGCGTCAGACGAAAGCAAGGAAAGATGCCTGAAAGAATAATACGGAATGGCATTTTCATCAGAGGTTTTACGCTAATAGTAATTGGCATGTTCTATAATTTAATAGCATTATCAATGATCGGTGTACAAGTTCCATTTCCACTAAATTTATTTGGTTGGAATATTCTCATGTTTTTAGGATTCTCGCAAATTTTTTCATATTATTCTTTAAAAGTAAGTAAAATAATTAGAGCTGGAATAGGTTTAGTTATTATTTTTGTTTCAGAATTTATAAGAGAAATTGTTTATTATGGAATGGAAGAAAACATATTATTTCAAATACTTCATTTTATCATTACATCGCCAACACCAACGGTAACTCTCCTTCCTTGGCTCTCAATATGCTTTATTGCCACTATTTTTGGAGATTTTCTCCACGAGGCAATAATCGAAGGAACAGAAGAATCATATTTAAAATTATTTCGTCTCTTCTTAGTATGGGGTATTATATTAACAAGTTTTGGCATGATAATCGGTTGGAGGCTTGAAACTCCAGAAACAATGATACTTGATGAATACACGCATTTGGAGCTATATTTAATTATAAATAGAAACCCATTTTATCAATATCCAGGAATGTTTAATTTTTTAATTAGGGGGACTGCCTCAAATATGTTTTTTCTCATAGGTATAAATTTAATCGTTATGGCAATTACTTTCTATTTAGTTGATATTAAAGAAAAAAAGAACGTTTTAATTAGGATGTTTAAAGCATATGGTGCAGTTTCGCTAACTCTTTTCTTGCTTCACCATATTTTCCTTCCCATATTCGTTTCGCAATTAAATATTATATTATTTATTTTTATAGCCTTTTCATTTTTAGCATTAATGGGTATTATAATGGCAATTTGGGTAAAATTTTTTGATGGCGTTGGCACTGCTGAGTGGCTCATGGGAGCAATGGGAAAAAGCCGTAAAAAATAATAATGTAAAAAAATTTAGACTTTAAATTGTATAGGTTTTATCGCTTTTTCGGGACAAAGCGATTCACATTTCAAACAACCTTGACATTTATTAACCTCATTGAATTTAAACTTGATGCCTTCTACTACTTTACCATTTTTTTTTACGCTACCAATAAAAAATAAATCATTTGGACAAAAATTATCCTTATCATCAACGCACTTTTTACACATTGTACACTTCTCATGGTCAATTTTTACCGTTAAAACTTGCTGTGGAACCACGGAAGTAACTTCTATAGCATTTCTTGGACAAACTTGAACGCAATTAAGACAGCCTTTACATTTATTGTAATTAACTAGTCGAATACTATTCTTAAAATAAATTGCTTGATTTCTACACGCTTTAACGCATCGTTCGCATCTCATGCAAAGTTCCTGATTAATTTGAATTGGAATAAATCTTTCTTTAATCTTAAAATACCTCTTTAATTGAATCTATTAACAAGTGTATTAATGCAATTAAAATTTTTAATATTATTAAAGGTCATTTTTATAAAATATTGAAAAGTAAATGTTTTAAATTTCACAATTAAATAAGTTTTTTAATTTATCTAGACAATTGATAAAAGAAAATGGTACATATCATTATTTGGTAAATTGATAAAAAGAGATAAAAAAAATATGATTTATTAACTATTGGAAATATTGCGTGTATTCGCCTTCTTTACCGTGTGGTAATTGCTGTTGTTTCTGATATTGTTGAGTCTTTTGTGCTAACTCGAGCATTTTGGCCTTGATTTCTTTTCCTTGTTCTATAAGTTTAGTAGTATCAATTTCTAATCCATATATTTTATTTAAAACTTCTATTATTGAGGCAGCTCCTTCAGGTGTAGGAATTTCTAACACGGGTGTAAAAAGAGCAAACGCATTTAGTCGATTTGTTAAAGCCTCGTTTAAAATTGTTGCTTCGGCACCTATTATAATTCCTTTCTCAAAACGCTTTAAGTCAAACTTTTCAAGAAAATTCATCATTTCCTCCTCAGCAGCATAATATACTGGATATTTCTCAATTAATCCTACTTGAGGAATTCCTTGAAAAATTACTAATGTTGTAGCGCGTACATCTTCTGAGAGTGCCCAATTACACAAGGTTTTTGCCAAATCGCTATATGCAGACGATATTTGAAATGGAACTTCGCAAATTCCAATTATTAAATTATATTGAAGAGAATATAACAGTCTAAACGGATGTTTTAATATTCCTTCGTAGAATACGGAGATAGGAGGCAAAAATTCGCTGGTGACGAATCCAATTTCTTTTATATCCGGTATTTGTTCGATAAGAGAGTTAGCGATTATAGGACCTAATAACCCAATTCCAGCAAAACCTAGTATTAATGTCGCATCTTTTTTAATTTCGACACTTAAATCATCAATTACAACGCTACTTCTTTTTCCTTTATCGCAAATATATTCTTTCTTAACCATTTTTAAATCACTTTTAAGTTTTTTATTTTATAATAAGATTCTCGTTTTTATTATAAAATAAGGACATGTAAATAGTAAAATAATATAATTATAAATTTATTTGCTATTTGAAATCTCCTATTTAAGAATTAATCTTCTAATTATTTATAACTTTTTATAACTTTTTATAAAAAAATACGGAACAGTTGAAACAATATGAAAAGTAATAATTATTATTTATTATAAAAACAAATTTTAAAAATTATGAAATAGTTATTTCATTAAAATTGAGGTTTATTACTTGCTTTTAGAAATTAAAGATTTAATAATTCGTACTTTTGATGAAAAGAAAGTTATAATTAATAAAATTTCTTTTAGTGTCAAAGAAGGTTCAATTCACGCAATAATTGGACCAAACGGTTCAGGAAAATCTACATTAGCGTATAGCATAATGGGACTTGAAACATATAAAACTTCGGGGGGAAAAATATTTTTTGACGGTGTAGACATTACAGAAAAGAATATCACTGATAGGGCTAAATTAGGAATTACATTAGCGTGGCAAGAACCTGCCCGAATTGAAGGACTATCCATACCCAAATATATTTCCTTGGGAATAAAAGATAAAACGAACTTAAAAGAAAAAATTGTCGAAGCATTGTCTATAGTAAATTTGGAACCAGAAAAATATTTTAATCGCACTATTAACGAATCTTTAAGCGGTGGCGAGAGAAAAAGAATTGAATTAGCCGCCGCAATCGCAATGAGACCAAGGTTAATAATTCTAGACGAGCCTGATAGTGGCTTAGATGTTATTATATCAGAAGATTTCTTAAATATATTCAATAGGGTAAAAGAATTAAAGATGACAATTCTATTAATTACCCATAAAGAGGAAATTGGGATGGTAGCTGATTATGGAACTTTAATGTGGTATGGAGATGCATTAATTACGGATGATTTTCCAAACGTAATGCTGCAATACTGTAAAAAAGCAGGTCTAAAAGAATTTTGCAAAAGAGCATTATTTAAAAATGGAAAAAGATGCTTCTCAGAGGATTATATTGATCAAATTTTTTGTGAGGATGAAGAATTGTGAGTAATATCGATTATCCTAAAGAGATTTTAGAAAGTCTTGAAGATTATAACATTGATATTCGAGATTTTATGCCCGGTCACGGAAGTGGCGCCAAACTTTTATTAGATTTTAACGAAATTAAAGGAATGGAACAAGTAGAAGGAATTATTTTAAAAGGCAGAGAGATTAAGAATGGAATTGTCGCAGATATTATCATAAAAGAAGGAACTAAGATTGATGACCCCGTTCATTTATGCTTTGGAGTTAATAAAGCGACAGGCACTCAAGAGATCTTTTCGCGAATAATAGCCGAAGATAATACGGAAGTATCAATACAAGCCCATTGTAGTTTTCCGAACGCAGATGGTTTAGTGCATAAAATGTTCGGACATTTTTATATTGGGAAGAATTGTAAATTCACTTACAACGAAACTCATTATCATGGTGAAAAAAGCGGAGCATTCGTTGCACCTGTAGGATACATGTATGTAGGAGAAAATAGCATATTTGAGAATAATTTTAATCTCACTAAAGGAACTCCTGGAAAAGTAAAAATAATGATTGACATTTACGCCATGAAAAATAGCGTTATTAAATCAACTATAAGAGCCTTTGGAAAAAGTAAAAATGATTCTATTAGAATTAGAGATTCTATTTTTCTTGAAGGCGAAAACGCAAGAAGTATAATCAAAATGAAGGCTGCTGCGAAAGATGGAGGTGAAGTTTTGATGTACGGTATAACTGAAGGAAACGCGCCTAGATGTAATGGGCACGTAGAATGCGATGAAATTGTACTTGGAAGAGGGTCTATATGTAGAGCGCGGCCTTTTATAAGAGCAATAGACCCAACATCCAGCGTTTCACACGAGGCTTCGTTAGGGAGATTCCCCCAAAAATGGTTAGATGAAATCCAAGCAAAAGGATTAACCGAAGAAGAAGCAATACAAATCCTTATCGAGGCAATGCTTAACGAGGATTAAAAAAAATAAATAAATAAGTAAAAGGAAAATATTATGGGAAAAAATAAAATAAAAGTTGGAGAAAAAGCACCATTATTCAAATTAGATTCATACAACGCTGGTACAATTGACTTGGCAGAAATTATTGGAAAACAAAAGATTGTTTTGATTTTTTCCAGATATTTCGGCTGTCCTATTTGTCAATTGGATTTTAAAAAACTCGTGAAGCGTTATACAGAGATTAAAGAAAAAGGTGTGAAATTATTATATATATCACAATCGAGCGAAAAAATCGCAAAAGACTTCATTGAAAAAGAAGGAATTGAATTTCCAGTAATCCAAAGTTCTAAAGAAAAATTATATAAAGAATATGGATTAGGATTAATGTCTCTGGGAGCACTGAAAAACATTCGAAGTAAAGTAAAAGACGCTGAAAGCGCAGGCATTGAACACGGTGAATATGAAGGGTGGGAAAAGCAAACTCCCGGTCAATTCGTTATTGATGAAGGTGGTAATATAATACTTGCTGAAAAAGTCTGGCTAGACATTGATAGCATCATGAAAGTAATTTAAAAAAATTTTTTAAATCAAAATATTAATCATATTATTATTCACGGAATTAGAAAAAAATATGAAAGAAAATACCAAATATCACGATTATCGTTTCATTGGAAAAATTAATGTAGATGAGATTCAACCTTGGTTTGATTTTGCGTCAACAAAACCATGGGACGAGGGAGAACTTCCTTGGACATTAGATAATAAGGTAAGACGTGAGATATTGATTAAACTTGCTGAAAGTCCCAAAACTTTTGATGAGATTCATGATTGTCTCAATTTTTCTCCCAAACCGTTAATAATTTCAAAAGAAGAATACGATTGTAAAATAACTTTTCAGTGGAGTAAAGCCACCATTGAAAACCATTTAATGGCTTTAGAATGGTATGATTTGATTAAAAAGAATGGAGACAAATATGAATTAATGTTTCCCATTCTAAACATTGAAAAATTAACTGATATCGATAAATATGTTATAAAATTTGCGGAAAATTGGGTAGGTATAATAAGAGAGCTAAAAAATGAAATTAATGAAAAAATTGGTGATCTTGGAAACAAAACCAATCTATATCAAGTTTTAATTGAAAAAACAGTTGATAAATTGCATGACATTCTAAAAAGCGAAGGTATGCTTCCAAACGAGCCAAATATAAAAGCATTATGGGCTGAACAATTAAGAAAGATTAAGTTTAATGAATGGGTAAAAAAAACTTTCTAATAAAAATTCAATTTGT
Source organism: Promethearchaeota archaeon (assembly GCA_030610785.1). Classification (GTDB taxonomy): domain Archaea; phylum Asgardarchaeota; class Lokiarchaeia; order Sigyniarchaeales; family SOKP01; genus JAUWRB01. The sequence continues at coordinate 11,506 of JAUWRB010000061.1, forward strand.
TAATCAAATTATTATGGTAGCTGCTCTGAATGAAGCACCTAATTTTATATCTTCTGCATCCAAACTCTATAGGACGAGAATTTAACATCATAAATATTTAATTTCTCTCGAATCGTTGCCATATGATTTTCTGGAATAATAAATGAACCTCGGCCTAGCTTGACTCCTTTAAATTCTTGAACCAGCCCAATTTTTTGATAATAATAGATTTTATCCGAATATTTCTTATTAGTTTTATTCATGAAGCTGTTTTTCTCCTTTAATAAAATTATTTCTTTTAAACACAAAAAAGTTGGAATCAATAGTATGAAGAAGTATAAATAAAATGTATTACTTAAAATAATTAGAGAAAAATGATAATTAAAAGAAAAGTAGGTCCAAAAGGTCAAATTGTAATACCTAAAGATGCTCGAGCAATGCTTCATATTGAACCAGGAACTGAAGTTTTAATTGAAATCTTAGAAAATGAAATACGAATAAGACCGGCAATAAAAGGTCAAGAATTTTTTGAGAACTTTATAAAAACACCAAAGAAATTAAAAAATAAAATTGATTTTAAAAAGCAGTTAGACGAACAATATAAATAATTAAGGTTTAATCATGGAAAAAGTGTACATTGATGCAAATATTTTTTTAAATCCTGTTTTATATAACATAAATGAAGTAGAAGAAGCAAAGAAGTCTCAAAAATTCTTAAAGGAAGTAATTTCAAAAAAGATTGTAGGAGTTACTTCAGTTTTAACTTGGGATGAATTTGTATGGATTATAAGAAAAAATCTAGGCAAAAAAACTGCATCAGAAAAAGGAAAAGAATTGTTAATCTTTCCAAATCTCTCTTTTATTTCCGTTACTTTTAGTACTATATTACGTGCTCAAGATCTTTTATCGAAATACAATATTAAGCCCAGAGACGCGATTCATGTAGCAAGCATGATAGAAAATAACATCACAAAATTAATCAGCTTCGATGGTGATTTTGACGATATCTCTGAGATTGAGAGAAAAGAACCTTAAGAGGAACCACAAGAAATCCAAAATATAACTATATATTTTCTAATTTTAAAAAGAGAAAGATTAAATGATATAGAGAAAAAGATAAAAAGATTTATTAAAAATTTACTTATTAATCAAGAAGCCGTTTTTCTCCTTTTATTCCTTGTATTTTACTAATTTCTTGTGTTACTTCTAAAGTACCTAAATAATCTCCTGCTTTATCTCTTACAGCAAAATACCGAATATACACAAATAAATCTCCTAAATGAATCCAAAACTCAGCAAAATCTCTCTTTTTTTTTTTAAAGTCATTCAATATCGTTTCTACTTTATTTAAGCTTTTGGAGGGATGACAATTTTGAACTTTTTTCCCAATAACAGCAGGGCTGCGTTTAAAAATTCTATTATTCCCTTTACTATAATATTTTACTTTATCTTCCGCATCAATAAACGACATTTCAAACGGCAGAGTATCGATTATTAATTCTATCAACTCAATTGATAAATTTTCTAACATTTTAATATTAACACCTCATGTTTAATGTTTTTTTTATTAACAGCATTATTTTTATTAATCTAATTAATCTAATACTTTCAGTTCTTTTTAATGTTTTTTATAAGAATTATATATTAAAAAAAAAAATTAATCAATCGTAATCGCTCTTGACTTACACGCAGTTGTACATATATGACATTTTAAACAAAAATCTTCTCGATCTTCAACGACTAAACATTTGGGTGTGGTATCTTTATTTATTACCTTGTAGATGCCTCTAAAGCAAGCATCTTCACACCAAAAATTCTTACATTTAAGACATTTATGAATATCTATGTGATGAAATCTATATCTGTCAATTGAATCTTGATCGTTAGCTTTGCTCATCTCTATTATTAATATTAAAAGATCTTTTTATTTATTTTTTTTATATTTTATAAAGAAATTATTATTATCACGAAATAAAAGGTTTGAAAAAAGTAATAGATGTTCTATGCTGAGAAATATGAAAAATATGTTAAAATATTTAAAAATGAAAAATTCTCTTAAATGATTCTGAGAGTGTTTATGATGAGATGTTTAATCCTGCCTTTGAGTTAATAATGCTGTTTCTTGATAAAATCCTTTACTCCTTATTTCTTATTTCTTATAAACACAAAAAAGCCTGTTTTAAACAAAATAAATGAAGTAGAAGAAGCAAAGAAGTCTCAAAAATTCTTAAAGAAATTGATTTAACTTACGATTGTGATCAGTAATAAATAAAGATTATAAGATCCAAACTTTAAACACAATAAAGTTAAAAAATAAAAGTAGAAACTTCTCTTAATATTATAAATCTAAAAACATTAGATGTGTTAAATATGGCTCGAGTTTCTGTTGATATTAATTTTATGGTTGATTTAATTAATTTTAAATTAAATTCTCTTAAAAAAGATATTGAAAAGATATTGAAAAAATGGAATTACACATCATCAATCAAATTCTTAAATGATGCTAAGAATGGCATATTAAGCGAGGCGGAAGAAGATGCAATTATTCTCATAAATCTTCAAGATCAAGTGGAAGATTTAATTCAAGCAAAACTAAATTTTATGAGTAAATAATGTCCGCCATAAATAAGCTTAATAGAGCTAAGAAACTACTTGAGAAAATTTTAGATGATGAATCATCTAAAATTTTCTCA
>JAUWRB010000113.1 GCA_030610785.1 Promethearchaeota archaeon
CCCATTGGGTTTTGCTACTGCTATTCCTGAAGGGTATTATTTTAAAGTTGTTCCCAGAAGTGGTTTAGCGTTGTGGGAAGGAATTTCAATTGTAAACGCTCCAGGTACAATTGACGCCGGATATAGAAACGAATGGATGGCAATAGTAGTTAATCTCTCAAATAAAGATGTTACTCTAAAAAAAGGCGATAGAATTTGCCAAATAATCCTTATAAAAATGCATGATTACGAATTTATTGAAACTGATAAGTTGCCTGATTCTGAAAGGGGTTTAGGTGGCTTTGGTTCTACCGGTAAAGAATAATTTTTCTTTTTCTTTTTAATTCTAATTTAGATTTAGTCCTTGAAATTTAAAGAAAACTTCAAATTATTGTCAAAATTTACTTTATTATCTATTTTTAATTCTAATTGGTATAGAGCATGACTAAAATTAATAAAGAGAATTTATCAAAATCAGCTGAAGCGAGTGAAAATCCCTCAGAAAAGCATTTTATCTACAAGATTTTACACCCTAAAAGTATTTGTATATTTGGAGCAAACAATAACCTATTACAGACGATGGGATCAATGCAATTTCGCAATTGCGTGGCAGGAGGAGGTTTTAATGGAAATATCTATCCCATTCATCCAAGATTAGATAAGGTTCAAGGATTTAAGGCTTACAAGTCTGTATTAGATTTGCCTGTAATTCCAGATTTGGCATTTTTCATTTTACCCCCTAAAGTCGTTCCACAAGTAATGGAAGAATGCGGTCAGAAGGGGATAAAAAGAGTAGTAATTACATCAGGGGGTTTCAGAGAAGGTGGTCCTGATGGTATTAAACTATCTCAAAAAATAGACGAAATTGCAAAAAAACACGGCATTAGATTTATTGGACCAAACTGTCTGGGCGTTTATAACGGGTGGTATGGTTATCCTGAAAAAAAGGACGCTTATTTCAATACATTTTGGATTTATCTTCCACATGAAAGAGGGAATATATCAATTGCAAGTCAATCAGGTACTATAGCAGCTCAAACTTCTTGGCATGCGAGGAAAATCGGAGCAAAAGTTGGCAAGTCAGTTTCAATTGGCAACGAAAGAAATATTGATTTAGTTGATTTCTTAGAATTTTTTAAAGAAGATCCTCAAACAGAAGTTATTGGTCTATATATAGAAGAAATTAAACGAGGAAAAGAATTTATAGAATTAGCTAAAAAAATTACGCCAAAAAAACCAATTGTTGCAATTTACGCAGGTGGAACGGGTGCCGTGGCGAGGTCGATAAAGAGCCATACGGGATCAATAGCGGGAGACACTCGAATTTATGAAGGCATGTTTAAAGAAACTGGGATTATTCAAACTAATTCAGTAACAGACTTCTTTTATTATCTTAGAACACTTTCATACGCTCAAGCTAATAAAGTCTTTCCTAAAGGAAATAGAGTAGGAATAATTACGGATTCTGGCGGTTCGGGAACAATCATGACGAAGAATGCGGAAATTTATGGATTAAAAGTCCCAGAATTCTCGAAGGAGTTACAAGATAAAATCTCAGATTATGTGCCTCCTACTGGAAGCATATTAAATCCTGTAGATTTGACGTTCTTCAAAGATTTTTATGAATTTTATGTAACGCTACCGAAAATAATAATTAAATCAGGAGAAATAGATTGTATTTTTTTTGATGGAGTCTTCGATATTGAAGAAATATTTGATGTAATGGAAAAATCCGGAAGTCCTATCGACGAGAAGATTAGAAGTTTTGTTAAATCCTTTTATATTGCTTTAGTAAAACCCTTACAGCGATTAGTGCGTAAATTATCCATTCCTATTTTTTATAGTGGACCTCAGACTTACTCTCACAAAGGTTATCGAGAGTTTCTTAAACATGATGTTCCGATGTTTGAATTGTGGGACGCGCCACCCAAATGCATGAGCATGCTCGTTAAGTATTCTGAATATCGTAGAAAATTTTCTTAATTTTTTATCTTTATTCTTTAATCTTTAATCCTAAATTAGCCTCTTAAAGTAATAATAATTTTTTGGATGTCAATATTAATTAAAAGCAAACCTCAAAAGTTTTAAATAATTTAAGAAAATTAATATAATAAAAACTATAAAGGAAAAAATTGACCAAGAATAACGAAAATCCGTTAAAAGATCATTTTTTATATTCTTTCCTTAATCCTGAGAGCATTGCGGTGTTTGGCGCTTCGGATTCATTTTTAGATAATATGGGTGCCATGCAGCTTCGAAATATTATCGCTGGAGGATTTCCAAAAGAAAAAATTTTTCCCGTGCATTTATCCCTCGATAAAGTTCAAGGGATTAAAGCTTACAAGTCAATATTAGATTTACCCGAAGATATCACTCCTGATTTGGCATTTATTATTTTAAGACCCGGAATTGTCCCAAATGTGATGGAAGAGTGCGGTCAAAAAGGAATAAAACGCGTTATTATTACATCGGGAGGTTTTCGGGAAGTAGGTCCTGATGGCGTTAAGTTATCTCAAAAAATATCTGAGATTGCTAAAAAATACGATATGAGGTTTATCGGACCCAACTGTCTCGGAGTTTATAACGGTTGGTATGGTTATCCTGAAAAAAAACAAGCTAATTTTAATACAATGTGGATTTATGTAACGCCTGAACGAGGTAATATTTCTATCGCAGCACATTCTGGGACGGTTGCGTCTCATTTATTCTGGTATTGTAAAGAAATTGGAGTAAAAATAGGAAAATCCCTTTCCATTGGAAATGAAGACGATATAGACCTTGTTGATTTTTTAGAATACTTCAAAAATGACAATCAAACAAGCGTGATAGGGTTATATTTGGAAGAAATTAAAAGAGGAAAAGAATTCGTTAAATTAGTAAAAGAAATAACTCCTAAAAAACCAATTGTTGCAATTTATGCGGGTGGAACTGAATCCTCAACAAGATCGATAATGGGACATACCGGTTCTATTGCAGGTGAAGATAAAATATTTGAGGCTGTATTTAAAGAAACGGGAATCATTTCTACATTTTCAATAAAAGATTTTTTATATTATTTAAGGACATTTTCACACGGAATTATTCCAAAAGGAAATAGGCTCGGTATTATTAGCGATTCGGGTGGTTCGGCGGCAATGATGGCTAAAGCGGCAGAGATTTATGGGTTGAAAGTTCCTGAATTTTCAGAAGAATTGAAATCGAAACTTAAGGATTTCGTTCCAAGCGTGGCAAATATAGATAATCCTTTAGATTTAACTTTCCAATTTAACCAATATAACTTATACGTTAAAATCCCAAAACTCATGATGAATAGTGGCGAAGTTGATGGAATCGTTCTTTACGCCGTTTTTGGATTTGAAGAGATTTTTGATGTTATAAAAAATTCTGGAGGCAAATCTTACGACAAATTTGCTATTACCGATAAAATGATGAAAGGGATATATTTAAAACCAATCCAAAGATTAGTTAAAAAAAAATCCATACCTATTTTTTATATCGGTCCGCAGGGTTATTCTAATTCGTGGGTTAGAGAATTTATAAAGTCGGACATTCCTATATTTAACTTATGGGATATGCCGGTGAAAGCTTTTAGCGTTCTTGCTAGATACGGGGAATATTGTCGAAATAAATCTTAACCTTGTTAACTCAGCATGTTCTTGCATTTATCTCTCTAACTCCCTATCTTCTTTACGAGATTAATTGAAAATTTCACGAGATTCTTCCACTGTTAAGGCACGATTTCTTAAAGATTCAATAGATTCTATAGGGATAACCTTTATCGTTCCATCTACTTCTTGTCTCATTACTACATTATCTCCATCATTTAAATTACTTATTTTACATCTTTTAACGAAGTATTATGCATAAAAAATATTAAAAACATCTTTAAAATAATGCTATTAAATTTTATATTAATTGCAATTTAATACAATTAGTTTTGTTTTTCGCTAATTATTTATATAAATTTGATTGTATTATAAATAGAATTAATTAATTAATTATTATCGTTTAATCGCAAATAGTGATACTTTTTGAATATAAAATTTGTTAACCCTCCTACCGCTATCCTCGCTTCTGGAACAAAAGAAGGAGTGGAATTAGGAGGAAGTAAAAGTATCATCAGTATAGATAGTACTCATAATTTCTATACTGAAGGAAATATATTTACTGAAATGAGTTGGGCTGAATTTTATCAAGAAGAAGGCATAGAAGATCAAATTGATCAATTTATCACGAAAGAAGATTCATCTATTAGAGAGGATCCCGAAGCTTTAGTTGAAATAATTATCAAGAGTCTTCGGAAAATAATGAAAGATAAAAAACTTTTTTATGGCATTATTGACTTTGAAGTAGACGCATTTATGAACCAAAATACGGTAATACCGGGCCTTAAGTTAGCTCCAGAACTTATTAATAAACTATTGGACGCTCATAAGAAATATAGGGATGAAGATTTATTTCCTAAAATCATGCAAGACAAAGGTAAAAAAATTATTAATATCTCTTTTCAGGGAATTAATAAAAGAAATTTGCATTTTTTAGGTTCAAAATTGGAAGATTTAGCCGATAGACTTCGGTTAGCTAAAGGTTTTGCTACTGGAATCGTTGCTACTTCAAAAAAAGCCGCAAATTTATTCATGATGAACGATAGAATAGTTTTTAGTGAAGATGAAGTGCCGGAATTTTATATAGATCAAGATTGTATCACAGTTATAGAAATGGGGGTCCAAAGAAAGGTGTTATTTCCAATAAGCTGGTTCAGAATTGATATCGGAATTCGTTCTTTTGAATCGTTAGAATTATGGGAAACTATTAAGGAAAACCCTGAATTGCAAAAAGTCCTGGAAGATTACGATAATTATATTACTAGGTTAGTAGTAAAGAAATACATGAATTTGGCTACAACTCAAAAAATAGGCGAAAAATCAGAGGACGATTTTTATAACATGACGCTTGCCGAAAGAAAGAAGGCCTTACAAGATATGAGAGGAGCGATTAAATATTTAACCAAAGAATATAAAAAATCGTGAAATTATTTTTGTTTTAAAATCCGCGGCGCTTTAAAGAAGCCGTCTTTCTCATGGCTAGCATTTTTTAAAGCCTCTTCGTTTGTAAGAGATTTCCAAGGTATATCTTCCCTGAAAACATTTTTTAATCCATCTATAGCGTGCGTTGTAGGCTTAACGTTAGTGGTGTCCAAATCGTTTAACTTTTTAAAATAAGAAAGAATATTTCCTAATTGTTTAGAAAAAATTTCTTTTTCTTCTTCTGTTAAATCTATCAACGCAAGCTTAGAAACGTATTCAATAGTTTCTTTAGAAAAATCCTCTTTTTTAGTCATTTATTAACCATCTATTTGAATGTCGTTATAATGAATAAATGTTTTATATAAGTTAATAATGAAAATATTTAATTATTATTTACGAAAATGAAAATAACATGATTTAACATCAATTTTATTTACTTAACCTTTTATAATGGGTAAGGAAAAATAAAATGTGGAACCTTTATTTCTTCCTTCAGATTCCATCCAAATTTGTCCGCCGTGTAATTCCACGATCTTTTTTGAAATATACAACCCAAGCCCAGACCCTTCAGTACCAACGTCCCAACCTTGACCATAACGCTCAATTTTACCAAATTGCTTAAAGATTAGCTTCTTTTCTTCTTCGGTTAATCCAATTCCGTTGTCTTCTATTGAAGTTATAATAAAATTGTCCTTAATCTCGGATTTGATTCTGATAATTCCATTTGGGAGCGTGTACTTAATAGAATTAGTTAACAAATTACTAATAACTTCACGAATTCTTTCTTTCTCGAGTTTTGTAATTAAATTATCGTTTATTTTAAACAATATGGATTGCTTTCTTAATTTTGCTAATCCTTGTAATTCATCTACGCAAGATTTGATTAATAAAGATAAATTTTCTATGGATAGATTAAATTTTAATTTCCCGGATTCTAAATGTGAACTGTCTAAAAGATTATTTACGATTTTTTCAAGTCGTAAACATCCATGCTTTATTTCGTCTAAAATTGATATAGCCTCGTCATCTAACTTCTCTTTATATAAGTTTAATAACAACTCCGTGAAACCCTTAATTGAAATGAGGGGAGTTTTTAATTCGTGAGAAGTTCGTCTAAGCAATTCCGTCTTTAATTTGCTTATTTCCTTTAATTCTTGTTCTACTTTTTTTCTCTTTGTAATGTCGTGTATTATTGCTTGAATTAGAGTTTGGTTGCCTATATTAATTAGAGATCCTCTTATCATTATCCAGATAAGGCTCCCATCTTTTTTTTTGGTTTTAATTTCTAAACGATGAATTTCTTTTCCTTTAATTAAATTTTTAATAGTTTTAAGGACCTTTAATAAATCAACATTAGAAATTAAATCCATTTTTAAAAAATTCTTTCCGATTAAATCTTCTTTTTTATATCCAGATATAGTTTCTATAGCCGGATTGCAATCTACAATCGAACCTTTTAAATCAACTAACAAGAGAGCACTTGGAGAAGTATTGAAAAGATCGCGATATGTTTTTTCCGATTTTTTTAACTCTTGGCCTGCTTTTTTAAGATCTTCAAGATCTTTCGCTAATTTTAAATTATTATAACCAATTGTAGATAATTCTCTCGCCATGATCCATAATAAGTCCAGTACTTTTTCGAAATGTTCCAACGACGATTGTTCCATTGTGCTATAGGCTTTCAGCATTTCTTCTACATTTGCACCTATTTCTTTCGCATACTCTTCGATTCTTTTTGCGTCAACTCCCATTACATTACTTTGCCCTATCAACCAGTTAGCCACATGTTTACCGTTAACGATAATTGGAGCACTTGCGTCAACAAAACCACAACTATGACATTTTTCATATATCGGTTTCATGAATTTTTTCGATTTTTCGCCGACTTTCTTATCGGATTCAATACATCGCTCTGCTCCTTTTTTTGTACTTCGAATAATTTCACACACTTTGCAAAAATTACCAGCTTTAGTAATGGGATTTCCATTTGTATCTGTAATAAGAGATGCAACATTATTTGCTTTTGCAAAAGCGTCTTGAATCGCTTGAAGATGATCGAGGTCAATTAATTCAGTAAGTGATATATCACTCAATTCTTTATCTGGTGATGTAATAAAATCCAATTTTAATTTAAGACGTTTTTCGCTTTCGAGAAACGCCTGTTCTGCCTCTTTACGCTTGGAAATGTCAACAAAATTTATAATAACTCCGATAACCTTTCCTTCAGGATTTTGATACGGATATGATGTCGTGATACAAGGAATTTTTATGTCATTAGAGAGTTTTATTTCTACTTCGGTTTCATAAAGATCCTTGCCTTCTAATATTTGCCTTACAGGACATTCAGTAGTATGACATTTAGGTTTTTGCTGGAGTTCGTAACACTTTTTTCCGATTACTTCGACTTTTTTTGCTCGAAAGAGAGAAGAAAAAGTGTTATTAATTCGCACGATATTAAAATTTATATCAACTAAAATTAAAGGCACGGATTTGTTAAATATTTGATCTAGCTCTGAATGTGCTCTCACGATTTCTTTCTTAGCTTTTTCTCTTTCAGTAATATCCTCTGCTGCACAAACAACATATTCAACGTTTCCGTTATTGTCTAATTTAGGAGCCTTGATAATTGATAATAGACGATTTTCTCCCTTAGCATTCACGACCCATTCTTCCGTATGAATTTGTTTTTTCTTTTCAAAGACTTCCTGATTACCCGCAATACATGCCTTACCTTCACGTTGACGCCGAAATTCTTGAATCCTTTTGTTTTCTAAATCGCTTTTTGTCTTGCCTATAAATTTTGCGTAAGCTTTATTTACAGAACCATATGTTTCTCTATCAATCAAATACCATATTTGTGTTTCTATATTATCGAGAAGTAACGCTTGTTCTTCTGTCTTCTTTTGTAATTCTTTTTCCACCTTTTTCTGTTCAGTAATATCCCTAGCCATGCCAATATAACCGATAATCTCTCCTTTTTCATTCTTGAGTGTCGAATTATGCATTAAAGCGGGAAAGATAGATCCATCGCGATGCACGTTCCAAATTTCACCACTATACTCTCCAATCTCCGTGACTTGCTGGTTAGCTGCATCCACTGCGACCATTTGTTCTGGGGTGTGAAAAATGGAAAGGTTCTTACCGACGAGTTCATTAGAAGTATAACCATGCATTGTCGCAAAAGCGTTGTTCACAAACAATAAATTACCTTTTAAATCAGATATAGCTATACCTTCAGTGCTTTGTTCTACGGTTTGAATAAGAAGCTGCAGATTCTCCTCTTTACTATTTCTTTTATTTAACAAATGCAAGTATTTATTATTCTCAATCAAAATAATAAAAAACCCTTATCTTTATCTTTTATAAAAAAAAATATTTGTAAGATTAAAAACAATATTTATATTTAATATTTATCATAAATTTCGTGTTTTTATTTTTAGCTTAATTTTTTTTTTAAGATTCCGATTTACAAAGATTTCTATAGATATAAGAAAAAAGAAAAATAACTTTAACTAAGGAATAATTAATTAATAATTCATTTATAAAAGCAGATTAATTAAACCCCATAAAAAGTTCACTTGATAGGATATAAATAAAATGGTAAAGAAAATTCAAGGTAATTTGTGGCTTGAAATTCCCGGCTATGCGTGGGTTGCGTTAGCAAGAAGGGGAATGGAAAAAATTAGCTTAGATCAATGTTTTCTTAAAGGATGCGAAAATCAAGATATTAAAATGCTGGAGCCTTTAAAAAAAGAAGAATACGAGGACGAGAAGAAGCAAGTGAAAAAAATCCATATTAAATGTAAAAAATGTGGTGGTATCTTCCAATTGGAATTAATTACACTTAAAAAAGTAGCTAGACCCATGCAAAAAGGAAAACAAGAAAGAAATCAATTAGATGACGATACAGAAGACTTATCAATGGGCATTGTTAATGCGTTAGATGAAACAGGAAAAAATATTGGAAATATTGGCTTTTTTTAAACAATTTTATTAAAATTCTCAGCACAACAGATCATGAAATTCGATAATTATTTATTTGATTTAGACAATAGTTTATTACATATTCCGAATCCAAGCGAATATTTTGATAATATATTAGTCGAAACGCTAAAACAATTATCAACGAAAGATATTCCCGAAAGACAAGATAGAAATAAATTCTGGTTTTCAGGAAATAATTACCTTGACTTATTAAAAAATTGGGGAGCTCGAGATGTTAAAAATTTTTGGAAATATTTTGATGAAATTGATTTTAATAATAGAAAAATCTTGATAAAAAAAAAAGAAGTTTATCTTTTTAAAGATGTCAAAAAAGCTTTAAAAGAGATTAACAGCGATGGCGGCAATAAAAAAACAGCAATAATATCAAATACTGCGGATTACATTGTGGAGTATATCGTGAAAAAATTCAATATTGAATCGTTTTTCGATGAAATTTTTGCTCTTTCTTTTGACAAGGACCAAGCTTTTGCTAAACCTTCGCCAATGGGAGTTCATCTTATTTTAAAAAAACTTAATTATGATCCTAAAAATTCAAAGGCATTAATGATAGGAGATTCTATTGTAGATATATATGCCGCTGGAAGGGCAAATATTCACGCGTGTTTATTAAGAAGAGATTTGAATAAATATCCAAACGGTTATGACCAATGGGAATACCAACCTGATTACATTATTGGTTCTTTAGACGAGCTTTTTGAATTATAAATAGAATGAACAATTTATTGCTATATATAACAAATTTTCTTCAAGGATTTTAAAAGAATATAATTCAATTTTTAATTAATGAATTTAGATTATGTTAAAATGTGGTAAATTGCTCAGAATTAAGGTAATAATATAAATTGGATAAAAAAAAATAAATAATCTATTCTTTTATTATATAATAATAAAAAGGTTTAAAGAATTTCAATGTCGACAAAATTAGTAGAGGAAAATGCATTAAGGATAAAAGTATGGAAAATAATTA
>JAUWRB010000032.1 GCA_030610785.1 Promethearchaeota archaeon
CTCATACTGTAGCGCGACAATTTACTAGTCGTGGCTACTCTCCAATAGGAGATAAGATAAAAATTGATATTATTTTAACAAAGGTTGAAACTTTAATTAAGAACGCAGAAAAAGACCTTGAGCCCGTAGAATTTCATTACAGCGATTCAATCCTAGAAAAAGTAAAAATTTGGGGAGAAAGAAAATATTTTCTTGTTATAATGGATACATTAGAAGAATGCATTCGAGTTTCTCAAAGATTATTAACATTAAGTTTAATTATTCCCACTTTTTTCTCTCTAATATTATTATTATTCTATTACAACATCTCCATTTTTTAATTTTATCTACTAGTAAGGTTTTTTTTAATTTATTTTTAAATTAAGATGATTTATTATATTATTTGATGGTTTATAGGTTAAAATCACTCATTTATTTTCTATTAGAAATTCTTTTTTTTGAAATATTTATATAATTTATTCACGTTATTTTTATACAATAATATAAAAATAAATAAAAAAAAAAAGGATTTTATTAATGGTTCTAGAACTTTTTGACATTATAGCCGGATCGTTTAGTTGCATTTTTACAACCATCTCTTTAATAGTTGGTCTTATTATTGTTTCTAAATATAAAAAATTCAAGCAAAAAATATATATCTATGTTGGATTAACTTGGATATTTATCTCGGAACCTTGGTGGCCTTCAAGCGTTTCTTTTTTAATTGCGCTTTTCACGGGTGGTGATGGTCTTTTATCTGCTCCTGCGATATACTTCATTATCGGAAATATTTTTATTCCGTTTACGGTCATACTTTGGTTAGCTGCATTTACTGATTTGATGTATCCGAAAAAACAAAAAATTATTCTACTGATCTTTGTTATCTATGGCGTCATTTTTGAAATATTTTTCTTCTATTTCCTCGTTATTGATATTTCATTAATCGGGATATTAGAAGGGATTACAGATGTCACATATAAATTTCTTGTACAAGGATATTTACTTTCAATAATAATCGTTCTTTTCATTACTGGTTTCATATTTAGTAGACAATCGTTAAAGTCAGATGATCCGGATATTAAATTAAAAGGAAAATTACTCGTTACAGCTTTCACGTTATTCACAGTTGGAGCCTTATTAGACTCAGCAATTCAGTTAAATGAAATTACGGTAATTATTACGAGAATTATTCTAATTTCAAGCGCTCTATGTTGGTATGCCGGTTTTATTCTACCAAGGTGGATGCGCGAAATTTTCCAGAAATCTTCCTAAATCTTCCTTCCTAAATATTTTATTTTCTTTTTTTTACTTTTTTCATCATTAATTTCCTATTTTTATCTAATCTGAGTAAAAAAAAATTCACGAGATATCACGTGAATATTACAGAGATTCATATCTTTTACAAGTTCTTTTTTCTTTAAGAAAATATTTTAAAAAAAACTATAATTAAAAATGTTGAGTTCAGATTTAAATAAATTAGTTAAAATCTCGGTAATTGGCTTGCCAGCAGTTGGAAAAACAACCATGTTAAAACTTTTATCAGAAGATGTAATCGACAGAATATATATGCCAACACATGGTTTTGATTTAAAAACAATTAAATTGGACAATTATTGCCTAAAAGCGTGGGATCTTGGGGGCCAAAAAAATTATATTAAAACTTATTTAAAAGAATATCTTTTAGGGTCAGATCTTTTGTTTATAGTGACTGATTCAACACCCCGCAATGTTTTAAGCTCGAGAGAGTTAATTAATTATTCATCGCACTTTATAGAAAAAGATTGTCCTATTATTGCTATAGCTAATAAGCAAGATTTAATTAAATCTGATGGTCGAATGACCGCTGAGCGCGTAGAAAATGTACTTCGCGTAAAAACTTTAGGTCTTACAGCAACGGAACCTTCTGAAAGATTTAAGTTAATGAGTATTATTAAAAAAGAATTAAATCAGATCTTAATAAGACGGAGATTAAAAGAAAATGAATTTTAACGAGAAAGAACTTCTTGGAGCTGCTTTAATCGGATTCGATATGATTGACGGTCCATTTCTTAAATGGGAAAAAAAATACGAAGATTCGAGCGATCTAGTGAATCTAAACGATTTTGCCATGACTTTCTACCTCGCTTTTAGGGGGGGAAATGCAGGGAAAAAACCTCGAGCCATTTTGTACGATAACTTCTACATTGTTGCTTTCCCAAAAGACTTAGAACTCTGCTGCTTATTCATGAAACCTCAAGGTGTTGAGAAAAACATCCAACAATTAAATAAAATTGCCTCGAGAATTATCACCGATATGGAAGCTCAAGAAACAGATGATGATAAAGGAGAATCAGGTGAAGATGAAATTGAAGAGATAAAAAGATTAATCGTGAATTTATTAAATGGAACGGAAATGTCAACTCCAGAATTACGAAGATATTTCAAACTTTCGAATTCACGGATTTGGAAAGTAATGTCCGAATTACAAGCCTCTCAAAAAATAGAACGAACGGATAAAAAAAAAGGAAGATCGGTTTTTTGGACGGCTCTTTAATTTTTTTATATAAATTTTTTTTTTTTTAATATTCGATTATTTTATCAATAAGTTCTTGACCATCTTTTAATGCTTGCTCTGCATCATTCTTACTAATTGTACTGGCATAATCATAATCACCTATTAGCCTTTTATCAAAAATATTATGAAGGCGTGTACCCATTAATTTTGGGAAAATATTTGTTATTACAAAATGTTTCCCAAATTCAGAAATAAGACCTTTATGAGATTTTATTTTTATACCCATTGTGAGTAATACTGCCTCAGTTGCATAATGCAAGGCATAATAAGTTCTCGAAACTGAGCTATCATTATCACCATCATTAAATAATAAGTTAGCGCTTTTAAGAGCCCTTTTTGATTTTTTTATTAATGGATTTATGTCTATAGCAGTCAAATTAGAACCCCTTCTTCTTTAATATTCATTAAAAAAGGAGTATTTGCCAAGGAATAATTTTCTTCAGAAATTGGATGTGTTGAGAGCAAAATATCGTATTTTAAACAAATATCATAAGTAATTTCTCCCATTCTATCTATTTCTTCAAAAGGAGAAATATTGCCTTTAAGAACTATAACTAGATCTATATCGGAATTCTCAGTTTCTTCCCCTCTTGCAAATGAACCATATAGAATTAATTCTTTTAATTTTTTTCCGTATAACTCTATAAGCTCGCCTTTTAATTCTTCTAATATCTTCTTAATTTTTTTCATATTAAAGATTTTAATTTAAAAATTATTACCCTTAATTTTAATTTCTATCAGAAAAGAGGTGATAAAAATATATAAACTTAATTACTTAATCGTTATAGATAACTCGTACAGAAAAAAGAGATGGCAGAGCAACAAAATTGGAGAATTAGAGAGATCATCAAATCATTACTTATTAATTTAAACCATTTTAATTCGAATGCTCTAATATTGTAAATAAAAAATCGTTAATAATTAAGCCCTTCTGTGTTTCCAGTTTTTTTCTATGGATACTTTATAATACATTATAGAATATTTTAGAATATTTTTATAATATGATTAAGTGCTAATACTTTTATCCCAAAATTAATATTTACGATAAATAGAAAAGGGAAATTCCATCATTTGTACAAGTTAGACGGAGAATTTGTCAAATACTTACGAGAACTCTTATCAGTGTTCAAGTATTATTTTATGGTTCGCTGATGCCCCTCGATCTTGAAAGAAATTTTGGAAGAATTGAATTTTTCTCCTCAAATGCTTCATAAATCCTCGTATAAAAGGTATATTTATTAAAAACCGCAAAAAAAAGAATAATATCGGATCAAAATTTAAAGATGAATAAAGATTTCAAAAAAGCGGGGGAAATAAAAAATATCAAATCGAGTAATTATTTAATAAAAAACAAATAATTAAATTAATTGTATAATTATTTTTATACTAACAAAAATTATACAATTTATAACATGTATTTTAAAGACAGAAAAAGAGAAATTGATGAAATTAATAAAATTCTTTCTAAAGATAGTTTTCAGTTTATTATTATTTACGGTCGGCGGAGAGTTGGCAAGACAGAATTGATCCTTCAGACGACAAAGACCAAGAATCGTATCTATTACTTAGCCGTTGGAGAACATAATTTAGACAGGTTTTATAGAATTTGTGCGGATAAAGATCCCGAGATTTTAAATTTAAGGAAAAATTATGAAGTTTTATTAAAATACTTGAAAAATAAAGTAGAAGTAATTATATTCGATGAGTTCCAAAATATGCTCCAAGAAAATGTTAGTATCCTCAATATTTTTCAGGCAATAATAGATACCGACTTAAAAGAGTCTAGTTTAAAGATATTTTTCATAGGATCATCCGTTTCTATGATGACATCAAAGATTCTAAGTTATTCGAGTCCGTTATATGGTCGCAGAACGGGTTCGATGAAACTCAAGGCAATAGAATTTTATGATCTTAAAAAGTATTTTCCTGAACTCAATATTCATGAACGAATAGAAATATATGGTTTTGCGGATGGCATTCCTTATTACCTTAATGAGATAATCCCACCATTTTGGATGTGGTTATCAAGGGAATTGAAAAGTGTGAGTAGTATATTTAAAAATGAAGTAGATTTTCTAATGCGGTATGAATTTAATAAACCAGGTATGTATAAATTAATTTTAGAAGCAATTGCTTTTGGAAAAACAAAACTAAATGAAATTAAAAACTTCATTGGAAGTAAGAGGACGGATATAAGCCCTTATTTGAAAAATTTAATGGATGTCGACATGATATTTCGTGAAGTTCCTATAACTGAAAATATTAACTCAAGGCGAGGTCGTTATCAAATTAAGGATAACTTTTTACGATTCTGGTTCCGTTTTATCTATCCTAACCTAAGCACCATCGAAGAAGGTATTTTTAGTACGGATCTAATCAAAAATCAGTATTCAACATATTTGGGGAAAATCTTTGAGGGAGTAATAAAAAATTTCATCACTAGGACGAAGGTTATTGAATTCACGAAAATCGGAAGGTGGTGGTGGAAAGAAAACGAGATAGATTTGGTAGCGGTTAATGAATTAACTAATGAAATCACATTAATAGAATGCAAGTGGCAAGATAATGTTAACGCCTCTAAAATCGTTTGTCAATTAGCCGAGAAAGCTGAACAAGTTCGCTGGAAAGATTATACCAGGAAAGAAATATATATGGTCTTTGCTAAATCTTTCTACAAGAGAATTACTACTTTCAATGATAAAAAAGTGGTATGTCTTGATATTAATGATGTTGATGACATGATATTATAATTTTTTTAATATATTATTGCTAAATTGATATATGACAAATCGGGACGGTCGAAATCCATAAAGGATTTTTCTTTATAAAACGCTTTTTTATTCGTCCTATTATAAGAAATATTTTGAAATAATGATATTCCATACTTTTTAATCTTGCTTTAATTGATAAATTAGAATTTAGTATTCTCTTTTAAATTGGACCTACTGTTCCTAAGCATGCACCTATTTCTCCAGTCGCTCTTACATTAGCATCGGCGACATGACCTCCAGCTTGCTCATTGCGAACTATTATAGTGTTTATTCCTTCTTCTCGACCCCAAAGATTAATTGCATCAAATATTCTTAATAGTTCTCCGCCTACAATCCCAAATATATGCTTATTACCTTCTTTTTGTAAGCATTTGAGTAATAAATCTCCGCTATCTAAATTAAATTTAGATATATTAATATAATAATTTATTTATTATTACAATACTAATGTATTTTTGATTTATAATCAATTAAATGAATGGTGGGTATATATTCAATCAAATCTATTAACATTTTAGCAAAAATGTCTAATAAATGTTATCGATTAATCTGCTATCCAAAGATTTTTATGTTCTTCTATGTTCCCAGTTTTTTTCTTTGGTAAACATTCTTGAAAACATTATGTAGCAAATGTCAGGTAATTCTTTATTCTCGTACTTAATTGTTATAAATCTAAGGATATGGTTAATTGTGAAGATTCCAACTAATTCTGCGTGGTAACTATTTAAATTTTTTGAGAGGTTATCTCCAGAAAAAGCGATATCTAACCCTTTTTGTTTATCCCATTTAATTTCTATAAAAATTTTCGGAAACATTTCTCTCTTGATTCGCCATCCTCCCGTGGTTTTCCAAACCCTAGCGCCAAGAAATTTTTCTAAACTATCCTTATCATCTTCTTTTAACAAATCAAAAGGTTCTCTTCTCTGCACTAATACTTTTTCCATTAATTCAGTTTTCTTGTCATAATTTTTCTCAAAAGGTTCTCTGCCTTTGATTTTTCTTTCGAGGAAGTCCATTACTATATCCATATAAGTTGCGCTATCTTCTCCGGGTATCCAGGTAACTCGTTCTCCTGAAAAATAAAACTTAAATTCCGCCTCTATTCCATCTCCAAACTCATCGCCAAAATAAGAATATGCCATGTGAATATACACTTCCGGGAACATTTCAATATTTATTGCCCAATCCTCGCTAAATCCTATATTTTCAATCTTTCCACCAAGGTCTTCCGTTACAATTTTTTTTAGCTTATTCCTATCGATATCTACAAATAAAGGATATTTTGCTTTGCTAATATCTTCTAATTCTTTTTCGTGAGGACCTCTAACGCCTGTAGCATCTATTTGTCCGATAGTCCAAAATTTTCTTTTCTCAGTGGACATTTTAATTGTCTCCTTATTTATTAATTATAGTGCTTTTTTTTTGAATTTTCCTATAAAAAAACCTTGTGTTTGATGGATTGACGGAAATAACCTTCCTGTTCCAGGAATCTGATAGTTATTCATTCTATAGCTCTTTGAAAACCACTCTGGCAAATCCATTGGTTCTAATTTATCTAAATGATTAATTATTTTTAGTATTTGTAGTTCACCTTCTTCCGGATAAAAACTACATGTAGAATACACGAGAATTCCATTTGGTTTTAATAATTCTATCGCTCTTTCGAGCAATTTCTTCTGGAGGATTACATTTTGGTATAGGAACTTTTCGTTTTGGCGCCATTTTAATTCTGGATTTGTTAAAAAGGTTCCATTTCCGGTGCAAGGAGCGTCTAATAAAATTCGATCAAAAAAATTCTTAAATCGAACAGGAAATATAATACTATCGGTGTTAATTAAATGTGCGTTCATTACTTTTAAATTATTTAATATTTTTTTTGTTTGATTGATTCTTCCTGTAAGAAATTCTCCCGCTATTATCTTGGCTTGATCGTTTGTACTTTGTGCAATTAAGCTAGTTTTTAAACCTGGAGCAGCACACATATCACATATAAAATCAGTGGCTTGAGGGGCTAAAACATGTACTACTGCTAAAGACGATTTATCTTGAAAAATTAAATTACCTGACTTATACCATTTGCTTTTAATGATTAAACTCTTTTTACTAAATGGAACGTGAAATAACTCTGGAAAATCTAAATCTTGCTGAAGATTAATATTTTTATTATCAAAATCCTCTTTAATTTGGTACATGAGTTCTTTAATAGGTAAATCGCTTGATAATTCATTAACACGCACGGTACTTATAGCTTTTTTATTCAAATTATTCATGTATTTAATATTATTTTTTATTAATTCTAATGACATGACATGTTTAAGACGATTTATAAAAAAAGTTGGAATTGCTTCTTCTATACTTAGTTTTTCCTCAAAAGGTTTTCCAAATAAAGCTTTATCCCAAGAAAAAGATTGTAACTTATTTAGGAAGCTGTAAAATTTTGATGATTTGAATTTCTTATTAGAAAAATTATTTAGCAGATTTAATGTATCTATTATAGACTTGATAGAAGCGTTTTCCCAAAGGATTTTATAGGTTGAATAATAATAGAACGACTTTTCAATATTATCAGAAAATTCTGGTTGGTTTAACGACCTAAGAGTTTTTTTAATAATGAAATTTAATTTGCTCCAAAACCTTATTATTTCATTGTAATAGTGTAAAACAGTCGGGTTTTCCCGATCGTTTTTTGACAATTTAATTATTTTATCTTCTATAAACTGATTTAAAAGATTTAAAACTATATTTATTGAATTCTTCTTAACTTGTTTGAACGGATTGTTATTCTTCTTGATTTTTTTTCACTCTATTTAATTAAATATGAAATTAGATAGTATTAATTGAATCATGGCATTTTAATAATTTTCTATATGGGAATATGTAATAATAACTAATAATCTAATAAATAAAAAAAAGAAATAACTAAAGAAAAAAATAAAAAGAATTATTTCATTTCAATAGGAATAATCAATCCTTTACGTTTTAAACTCAAAATCGTGCTAACAATTTGATCCCTTGATTCTTTTCTCCCCGCTAATCCGAAACTTAATAGACTTGAGACAAAAAAGAATTTCTTTTCTTTTTGAACTTGTTCGGCGACTTCCATGAGCGCTTTTTCTAATGGACTTAAATCAATTACCCCCCAATGTTTTCCTAATTGAAGCGGATATGTTAAAGTAATGTTGAAATATTTTTCAACCATTTGATCTGTCTCTCTAAATGGTTCTATATTTCCAGTGAATTTTCCTAAAATAGCCTTGAATTTTGTTTCAAAAGCGTTACTAAAAGCCCACTGATTCTTTTTAAGATTTTCTGAAGGAGCGCCTTCCAAGATTAAAGCAACTCGAACGAGACTTCCATCAGTAATGACAATTTTGAAATCATAATAATCCATCTCAAATCCTTTACCTCCACTCTCAATTGCGTCATCTCCCGATTTTTTAATCTCACTTCTGAACGAAGATATAGCGGTAAGAAAACCCCCGATTAAATCAGAATCAAGGTCCATGGAAATTTGATTATTAAAAATAGTCACGCCTGCATCTTTATGAATTATCATGATATATGAGATCTTCAGTAAATCGTCTAAGATTAACGCTTCACCCGCCCAGTATTTACGATATTTACTCAATTTCTGTTGCCTTAACACCATGAATACCAGGATTCCGGCTATAAATATTAAAATGTAAGGCAATATCAATAGAAATGTATCTAAAAATAAAACAAAATCATTCACTACCCTAAAATCTTCTGAAATTACTTCTGAACCGGCATAAATTCCCGATTCAGTAAAACTAACTCTGACCGAAAAGTTACTTCCAAGCTCTTCGAAATTTAAGGATGTTGCTGCAATGCCCAGTTCATTTGTTATAGCAGTAGCCTTTGAGGCAACTTTTTCATTCACATCTAAAACTTCAAAAGTAATTTCGAGATTTTCTAAAGGATCTCCGTCCCAATTTGTAATATTGACGGAAAAATAATTTGTTCCTGCCATGTATTGGGTGTTTGATTCTTCGCTAAAGATAATCTTGACTTTTAATTTATAATATTCGTAATAGCCTTTTACATTAAATCTAATTGAATCCCATAACGAAGTCACATTAAATTCATAATATCCTTGTTCCAGAGTGCCATCGGCAATATTATATTCCCAAGAGCCGTCATCTAACACTTCATCTCCAAGATTTTTTAACTGAATATCCGATGGCTTTAAAGTATCACTATTTAGTCCTAAACCAATACTGGAAGCAATATCGGAAGAAAATGCATTTTGGATATACATTTTAACGCTAAATTCATCTATTGAAACATTAAACTGCTCATCAAAAATGCTATTTGTTTCGTATCTTAAACGCATTCTAATAGAATTTCCATCGCTTTCGTTCAATACATTTAAAACGATCCAAGCTTCACCAGCGCCTAATGCAAAAACTTCTGTTGTTTCATTCACGTAAGGAATTGTCCTATTATTCATAACGACAATCCAATCTTTTTCATTATCTTCTTCACTAAAAAATTCAAAAGTCTTATCACCTTTATAAATTTCTAAAGCTGCCATAGTTATATTATATGGATGGTTAATGCTAACATTCGAGCTGACCCTTATGTCTATTTGAGGGACTAATGGATTTGGATAAGAACTAATCCAATCGTAATAATCAATATCCCACGAAGAGCTATCTAAATCAGGGAGTAAATGGAGTTTAAATTCAATTGAAGTAATATTTTTGTCTGCTTGAGCCCAATAAAAATCATTTTCGTTATACTTTAATAGTTCGAGAGATTGATTACCAAATTTCTCTGTAGTACCGTTTGTAATACTCACGGACTTGGCATAATACATCTCTTGTATTAAGGGGTCATGCGACTGAATTGTACCAAGGCTGTCTAATTCTCCAATTTCAATCGTAAATTGATTTATAGAGACATTGAAATCACTGGTACCATTATATTCAAATTTTAATAAAAGAGAATTAGTAGAATCTAATAAAGATAGGAATTCGTATTTTTCCCATGGCCCTCTTATTGAATATTTCTTAAGAGATTCAGTTTCATTTTCAAGATCAATAACAGTATCAACTAAATTAGAAATATTACACCATCTTTCTCCATTAACTAAACCCCTGCTTCTATACGCATACAGAGTAGCGTTATCAATGTTATCGGACTCATTGACATTAATTGCAATGGAAAAATCTATACTGTAAATATATTTATAATGCTCTGCCATCCATGTATCCCGAAATCCTAAATAATTAAAATATATATACAATAGTAATTCAGTGTAATTATACTGAGAATTTCTTAAATCCTTTAGTTCGAACCTCGTGGTTAGATTCAAAAAATTATTCGTGTCATTTGTGACAATGTATCTATTTTCATCGTCAGCGTCTTTAAATGAATCAAGGTCTCCTTTTATCCACGTACCATTAATCGTTCTATTTTCTACGACATGATTGACCGTGTAATTATCAAAAAAAAAATCAGGTGATATAGCAAAAGTAGAACCTTCTCCTTCATTTTCGGGTTCACCGCCATCCGGATTAAAATAAAGGAACTTTGGATAATTATTGTGTTCTGTGTAATCAGGAGGTATCTTCACACTAAAAGCAAACCAATATTTATCGATTCCATTTTCAGTAGTTTTCTTTGTATGTGATATATTAAGAAAAATTGGTCCTATTGAAGAATTTTTAAAGTCAAAAACTTCCCAATGTGCGGACCAGACGAGCGGATGAGGTTTTTGTAATGCTTCACCTAAGGTAGCATTTGGTGTTCCCGCCGAATCGTCTGAACAATTCAATATCGCTACTTCCCAAGAGTTTTCGTCTGAAAATACTTCGGGGTCGTTAATATCTTGGATAAAAATGCTCACATTATTGATATATTGGCTTACTTCTATAGCAAATTTTTGGTAAACATATTTCGGACCTTTTCTTGAATTAAAAATAAAATCAGAAGGGTTTGCTTCGAGATTTCTCGTATAATTAATCGCTTCTAGGTCGTTGAATTGCATGTCTGCGTATGAAAGAATATAATCACCAAGAAATATTTCTGGCTGTTCGTTTAACCCCGGTATTTCTCTGTTAATATAACAATTTGAACTCGTTATTGTTTTATTACTAAAATCTTTTCCCGTACGATTTACAGCTTGAGGATTGATATTATTATCTCCATTAACCGAATCATCACGAATATTAAAGTTAAAAGGGTTACTGTCATTATTGTTAATTAGAGGTATAAGAAAAATAGGTAAACTAATGAATAAAACGAGAAAAATTGTAGTATAACTTCTTTTATTACTAATTTTCATCTATTTTTACCTCATTAATCGTCTTACAAAAACTATTTTGTATTACATGAAATTTATGACTTTTAAAATTAAGTATTTTAAATCGAAGATATAATTTATTTCGATATTATAAAATTAGGACGATTTATAAAATAAAGTTAATGACCTATAAGGGAATTTTTACAAAAAAATCAATTTTCAATATTTAAACCTTTTTTAACGTTTTCAAATAGAACTATGCCTAACTCGGTTAATATGATTTCAGCAATTAAAACTTGGATGAACATTAACCATATTGGTAAAGAGAGTACTACATACAAAACTGTTGCAACATATACAGAAATAATGATTGCGTACAGCAGTCCACCAAAATACTTTAATTTACCTCGATTTTTAAAAAAAATAATGCAATATAATGCGGGAATATTTACAAGACAAGAAATTAAATCGATCAAACCTAATGGCGAGGACAAGTTAACAAAAAATACTCCGATAACATTACCGATTAAACCTTCTAATGGAAAAAGAATACACATTCCCACGATTAATTCAGCCACGCGAAATTGTAATCCTAAAAAACTTATGGGCTGAAATATGTATCCCAAGGCGATATATAATGCTGCAGTTACCGCTGTTAAAGCGATTTTTAAACTAATGGCTCTTTGTTCAAATCCTTTAGTTTTTTTTTCTATACTTTCGTTCTCTTTTTCCATCATTAAAAACCAATATAAAATTATTACTATACTTAATGAATAGAATCATTTTAATAGTTAATATTAATCAAATAATAAATTATACAATTAAAAATTATATTGAATATTAATTATTAATTAAAAAAATAAAAAATAAAAAATAAAAAGAAAATGGAAGAAAAAATATGAGTGAAGAAAAATCGGCAGTTAAATTGATTTCTTTAGGAGGAAAAAGTCTATTCTTTTTTACTTTGTTGATAACATTATTAGCGTGGATAACTCATGGTACTTTACAGGGAGTTTTAGGTACGCTTTCGTATTTTATCGTTGGTTTCTCATGCTTGTTCCCGTGGATAATACCATTTGCGGGAATTCCTTTAGGTATTTTAGATATTCTCGGTATTTTTGATTTCGGAATTTATGGATTAACGTTAGAAATGGCTCATTTAGACCCTAACTGGAATAATTGGATGCCCGTTGTTTGGTCTTGGACCGTTTCAATTATTGGTATTCTTATAGATACAATATTAATGTTAGTGATAATCTCTTGGCTGAAAGGATTAAAGCACAGAAAAAAGGAGCCAAAGTCAAATCTCGCGTTGGTTAATTGTAATATCATTGATGGTAATCGAGACAGTAAAGTTATTAATAACGGCGTGATATTGATTAAAAATATTGTAAAAGAAGACGAAGAAACCGCGGGTTTAATTGAAAGCGTGGGAGAGGCAGATAAAATTGAAATTCCTTCCGATTATAAAAAAATAGATCTAAAAGGAGGGTTTGTCCTCCCGGGTTTGATAAATGCCCATTGTCATTTGTTAGGAAGTGGAAAACCAATGAAATTAATGAATCTTAGCGATGAGACGCTAAAAAAAATAATGAATTTACTTGCTACTCGTTTTGGCAAAAAAATGGTAATGAACATGATGAAAAAAAATGTTTCAAACGCATTAAATGCCGGAGTTACAACGTTAAGAGCGTTAAGTGATCCATTTTATTTAGATGTTAAACTCAGAAAATTAATTGAAGATGGAAAATTTCTTGGCCCCAGATTACTTGTTGCGGGGTTAGGTATTTGTCCAACTGGAGGACATGGAGGCATGCTGGGATTTTTTGCCGATGATACTGGTGAAATAAGAAAACGCGTAAGAACAAATGTTCGAAAAGAAGTGGATTGTATAAAAATTCTCTCCACTGGAGGCGTAATGGACGCTAGGATGGTTGGAGAGGCTGGGCGCCCTCAGATGACTGTAGAAGAAATAGAAATTGCTTGTTACGAAGCCCATCGGGGAGGTCTGTTGATCGCCACTCATTGTGAAAGTACTGAAGGGATAAAAGAAGCTTTACAGGGTGGTGTCGATACAATTGAACATGGTGCTGATATCCCTGACGACCTAGTACCTTTATTTAAAGAAAATCCCAAGTCTCTGCGAGGTTATACCGTACTTACTCCCACAATCTCTGCAGGAATGGGGCTATCCACGCTACCAATAAAAGACTCAAAAATAACTCCTGTGAAGTTTGAAAATGCCAAACTTATCGAAGTCGGAATGATTAAAGGACTGCAACAAGCGTATAAAAATGGCATAAAAATCGCCTGCGGTACGGATGCAGCAGTTCCCTATTCAACTCATTACGGCGTTTGGAAAGAACTGAAATATTACCTTAAATATACTGATATGACGGCACAAGAAGCTATTTATATCGCAACAAAAAACACGGCTGAAGCCATTGGTATTGATGGGATTACTGGAAGTATAGAAGTTGGAAAATCTGCGGACTTACAAGTAGTTCCCGGAAATCCATTGGAAAATATCGATCTTTTAGGAGAAGTCACTAGTGTGTTTATAAAAGGACACTTAATCAAAAATCCTAAACTTAAAAAAGTTAAAAAAGTTGAAAAATGTGAAATTAAACCGATTGAAATTTAAAAAAAAAAAATTTATATTTTATTTTTATTAAAAAAAACATTTTCATTTCTTGATGCCCAATAGTTTAGCAGCATTTTCTCCCAATATCCTCTTTTTAAATCCTTTTGAAATGGGTAACGCTTCTATTGCCGGGAAATACTTATTCCAATGTGTTAATGGATGATCTGAACCAAATAGTACTTTATTTTCAATATTGTCATTAGTGTAAGCGTCCCAAGGAAAATAAGAATACAAGTTGGGATGAGCTGAAATGTCTACATACACGCGAGGATGTCTTAAAACAACGGAATAAGTATCCCAAAACCAAGGTGTACCCATGTGACCTATTATTATGGTTAGATCTTCGTGTCTCATTGCCATTTCATCGACGAGCATTGGATGACCGTATTTTGCTACTGATCCTGAAGTTGAGACTTGATGACCACCATGAGTCCAAAGCGGGACATCTAGGTCAACCATTTTCTTCCATAAAGGGTCGTATTTTTTATCAGAAATATCAAATTTTTGACAAGGAGGCACTAACTTTATACCTTTAAGCCCCAGAGAAGTTATCGCATGGTCTAGTTGGTCCATTGCATCGGGTGCAGGGACATCGACACAACCAAAACCAATGAACCGATTTGGGTGCCGTGCTACAAGGTTAGCCACATCATCGTTAGTAACGAGACATATTCCATATGCCGTAGTTAAATTAAACGACACGATCACGGCTTTATCAATGGTAAATTTATCCATCAATGTGATATAATCATCGATAGAAGTTTTAGTTGCCAAGTGTTCCAACATTGGACGCATGAATTTTCGTTTAATCGAGTCCAGACCCCACATAGCATCTACTATCTTATTAAGATCACCCCAAGATGCTTCCTTGCAGAAGGGATGAACATGCATGTCAATAATCATTTTTATTTTCTCTCACTTATACTTTTTCTATAATTTTAGAATAATTTTAAATTTTAAATTTTCAACTATTAAAAAAGTGCTTTTTTTAAATTCTTTATCAAAACAAAAGAGTTTACAATAATGTAAAAATTATTCAAACATGTTATAATATAAAAGAATTAAAAAGTTAAATAATAGAAGAATTAAATGATTAAACAAGATAGAATTGTAAGAAATTCTTATGAAAGAGGAGATTATAAATCAATGGTTAAACAAAGTGATATATTAATTGTAGGTGCTGGAACAGCAAGTAGCTATTTAAGTTGGCTAATGACGAAAAGAGGTTATTCCGTGACCATTATTGAACGAGATTTAAAGGGAAAAGTTGGTCAACGGTTAGAAGTGATACATTTTGAAACTGATAGACTTAAAAATTCAGGATTACCACTACCAAAAAAGGGTACCCCCGAACTAATCGGTGTTCATGACACTGACACGGTTGTGTCGCCTGATTATAAATCTCACATAAAAGTAAGAGCTCTTCAATCCATCATAAGGTTACCGTTGTTTTTAGAACGATTACATGGTATTTTAGAATCAGAAGGCGTAAAAATAGAGTATAAATGTAAATTTATCGAGCTTGTATATCAAAATAAAAAAATTGTCGGACTCGTGGCAGAAAAAAATGGTGAGAAGGTTGAATTTCGCTCTCGTTTAATAGTAGACGCATCTGGAACGGTTGCCGCAGTTCGAACATCCCTTCCTCCCGAATATGGCGTGGAAACATTTAAATTGGGACCTAACGATGTTATGCATGTGCTTTTGCAATATATTAAATGGTCTAAACCAGACGAACCACACCCACCTATACTTCACGGATATATTTATTATCAAGCGTGGTTAGGACCATCTGGTTTAAAAGAGGGGGCAATTCTAGGGATTGGACAAGGGGGTTCTTACGAAAATGCGAAAAAAGCGCTAGAAGATCTTCTCAAAACAGCAAACTTTCCTCCTTACGAAATCTTAAAATCAGAGCAGGGCATTACTCCTTATAGACGACCGCCTTATTCCCTTGTTAGTGATGCATTCCTTTGTATTGGTGACGCTGCAGCTATAACATATCCATTTTCTGGGCACGGAGTGACTGCCACCTGGAATCTGTGTAAAATTGCAGCAGATGTTATCGAAAAAGCGCTTAAGCAAGATGATTATATTTCTCGAGATTTATTATGGGAGATTAATGTGAACTACTTTAAAGATCAAGGCGCCAAATTTGCTGCTCTATTCACGCAATTATCCGGGATCTTAAATTTTTCGGAAAAAGAGTGGAATTATATTTTAAAGAAAGAATTGATTTATAAGACAGGTGATGATGAGGATGAGGATGATATTCCCGAGCCTAATAAAGAATTTGAAGAAGAA
Organism: Promethearchaeota archaeon; assembly: GCA_030610785.1. Lineage (GTDB taxonomy): Archaea > Asgardarchaeota > Lokiarchaeia > Sigyniarchaeales > SOKP01 > JAUWRB01. The sequence goes on from JAUWRB010000032.1 coordinate 16,521, forward strand.
ATGACAATTGGAGAGGTATTGAAATTCATTAGTAGCATGTTATTAGGTATAATTAAGCGGAAACTATCCTTAAAACACGTTCTAAGGTTGATAAGCTCTAATGGGCTTGCAGGAAAAATACGCAAGCATTATGAAAATTTTCCGGAAAATCCTAACGATTTTGATAGTTGGACTGAAAAAACAAAAGAGCTCTGGAATAAGAAAAAAGTAGCATTAAAAAAATACCCATCTGTAACAATTGAATATCGTTAAGAATTTATATGAATTGATCTATTGTTCTTTGATTTTTAACAAAATTAATCAATTTACTGCTCTTTTTCCAGTGTTTTAATTCAACCATTAATCCTTCTACCATTTTATTAAGAGCAGAATCGAAATTATCGAAAATAATGGGTATATTTTCCTCCATTGCATTTTTCACGGTCTCTCTAATAACCCATACGCCTAATGGTACAACATAACCGGATGAAACTTCGCGAAAAATTAGGATCCTTGCTTGTCGTTTGATATTGTAAAGATATTCACATATTGCTTTTCTTGCGGCATAATACGCACCGGTAATATTACTTGCGTAGTTTTTTCTGCCTCGATAAAACTCGAAATCCGTCATTATCTGAGGTTTTAAACGACGATTATTCTCCGTTAACGAAACATTCCATAAAGAATTTGGAGCCCATACTTCGTTCATTTCGTAAATGAATTTTCCCGGAAAGAGTAATATCTTAAAATGGTTATCGAGGTAAGTTGCTTCAAATATTCTGTAATCGTTAATTTCGGGAAATTTTTTAATCTCTTTTATTAATCGTTTTGAAATCATATCATCTACAGCTGTAATGGTCCATCTCGTTGGAACCAATTTTCGATTGTTTTTTTCACCAAGCAAACCAGCGGAAAAAACTCTTTGAATGGTCGATAATGGTACGCGTCCATTGAAATATAAGTAATCTGAAACCGCTTCTTGAGCCTTTAAATCGGTATCAGAAACGCAATAATCTACTTTAGGATGGACCCTCACATTTTCAGTAATTCTAATTTTTTCAGTAATTCCTGATGGACCCACGGGTAGGGCGTGATTATCCATCATCATCCGAAGGCTCATTTTTTCTAATTTTGTTTCAGTATCTACAGGACGGGCAGCCATAGAGAGTTCTTGGGATGTTTCTAATAATCTTTTGACTTTTAAAGGAGGTGTGCTTTTCGCTTTTTTCTTGCCGATATTTATATTTATCTTAAAATTATTACGTACTAAACTACTTCTATAAAGGATAACATCGTTCATTCTCTTACCATACCAAAGTTCAGGAGCATCTAGGATGTGATAATCATCGATATTCAAATTAGTTTCAAATTCTTTAAATGGAACTAGAGGTCCGATTGCCACGTTAGGATAATTATATCTTCCTACGAAAAATCCGGGTGGACTCGCCCCAAAAATCTCAACATTTCGTTTTGTTTTTCCTAATTCAAAAGGAACTATTGATTTTAATATAGAAGTTTTTAATAAAATTGGACACACCTTTTTTCCACATAATAATCTTGCTCCTTTACATAGCAAACATTTTGTTGGTGGCGGATGTACCAATCTTTTTTCTCCACAATAAATTTTTCTGTTATAATAAATCTTATTTCTGATTATAAAAAGGATAATGGAGTTTAAATTTTTAATATTAATGCGATTTTTCTATATTTATTTTTAGAATCATTTTAACAACAATCCCTTATCAATCTATCATCATTAGTTAAAATTTGTTCCCATTTATCACAAATATTCAGAATTGATTTTTTTTCCTGCTTAATTTAATATTCATAAATTTTTACACCTTTTTTTTCTAAAATCTTGATTGATTTTGGGAGGATCATGAAATTAGTATATCTCAAATCTAGTTTCTTGAGCGATTTCATCTTTTTACGGGTGCATTCTTTCACGAGAAAGGATTATTT
>JAUWRB010000238.1 GCA_030610785.1 Promethearchaeota archaeon
TTTTTGACAAAAAGGAAAAAATAATTTATGCAAAAATTCATTTAAAATATTTTTTAATTAAATCTCCGGTTTTATAGAATAAATTAATTTTTCCTTGGAAATTAATTAATTCTTTTTCAAATTGCTTTTCAAACGATTTAGTAAAGATATCTAACTTTTTGAAGAGTACTGGTAATTGTTTTGTTGAGATTAAAGCGCATATTACATGCTTTCCGTAAGAAAAATAAATTTTAACTCTATGTTTATCGATAATTCTTAGAGCTTTTTTTTCGTTAGTGATTTCAGAAATTAGACTTAAAATACCTGTTAAACCGCTGGTGATTAAATCTTCATTGGGTAAATTTAACGATTCCTTTTCAGAAACGAAATCTTTAGAAAATAAACAAATGGCAGATTTGTTAAAGATAAATAAGTTTCTAAGCGAATCTGCCCAGTCTGCTTCTTTTGCGGAAAAAATTTCAGGTAAAGGCATTATCCAAATTAACAAGACGATTAAAAGAAACGGACTAGACCCTGTAATAACTGCGGGCATCCAATAGAACAGCTCTTGATTACCCAAGTAAACTTGTGTGAGTATATATTTCATAGTAATTCCTGCGAAGACTCCAATAAATAAGAAGACAAGAAAAATTCCGGCGATTCTTCCTCTATATTTTAACGTGTTTCTTTCTGTTGAAAAGTCACCCGTTAATGTGAAAAGCAACATGATGGTTGTAGGTATAGAGATGCTGAAAAAGGCGGAAATATAAACCGCATTTTCTTTAAATACCCCCGCAAAAATAATAAGCGAGGATATAATTAATATTCCAACGGCAAAACTCCATTTTCGGCCAATATTATCTAAAAAAACGCCCATGATTATAAATAAGAGTAAAAAAATAATTATAAAACTAATAGAATCTATTTCAAATTTTAGGGTATAAGGGAAGGCGTTACTAAGTACAAAACCAAGCGTTAAAAACGCCATTATATAACCAATTATATGATATTTTTTTGTAATGATTTGTCTTAAATTCTGATCTGATTTCATTCTCTCTTTTGTTTCTACATACGAATAATGTTTTGTCATGCAAATTAACTCGTAAAATAAGACACATTCAATTAACAGAATAACTATGAGATTCCCAAAAGTAAAAATAATAATGAAATGTGAAATTAAAAAAGAAAAACCGAAGAAGTAACCTAATAATCTTCCCCGATTAAGGATTGTAGATTCGTGAGTTAAAATAGTTAATAAATCTATGATATACACGCCTGTAGAGAAAATTAATACAGAAAATCCAAGAATTTCAAGATACTCAAAAATAATAAAAAATAATCCTATTATCGATAGAAAAGAAGAAATTATCAATAATTTCATCCTATTTTTAAATTTATCGACAATTAAACCTGCAAACACGATTGTCAATAATATCATTAAAATAGAGGTTAATCCTAAAGGGGATAATAATTCTTCGTTTTTGAATTCAATAAAATAAACCAAAAGAAAATTTATATTAATAGTAGAAAAAGTAAATGAAATTAAAAAATAAAAAAAACCACGTTTAGTGATACTCAAATCTCTTGCAAATATTTTTTTTAACCAGTGTTTTAAGAACGCAAGCTTGTTTTTTTTTAATAATTTCATTTAATTTTATCACTTAGTTAATAATCAAATTATTTAATTTAATTTCAATTGACAAGTTTTTTCTATTTGTTTTGCTCTTTCATTACATATTGGAAGACGCAGCGATTTTTTCCAGTAACTTGGCGTTGTTTTAAGATGAGCTTCACATCAGGGTTATATCCTTCAAGGATTTTGTAGTCCACGTACTTGCAATAAATTTTGGCATAATCTCCTAAACCCCAATCTTCGGCGGCTTTGTAAAAAGTACAGTGTTTTATTTTTACGACAAGATCTTCGTTGGGAGTGCTTGTTACTGGGCGAAAATTTTTCATTGAATCTATATCAGAATATATTAACCAATTTTTTAAGGATAAAATTTTTCCCTCTGCCTTTACTTTCTCAGCAATTTGTTTACCCCTTTCCAATCCAAAGTACTCTATAGCTTCCTTGAGGAGAGCCTCTCCCTCTTCTGCGCCCATCTTCTCTATCACAAACTTAGCAACGCTTGAAAACAATTGAGCGGCTAGACCAAACCCGGGCGTTTGGAATTTATCACCAACTTCTCTTTTTTTATCGATAACATCGCCCAGATATTCGAAATCAAAACCACTTTCCTTTTCTCTTTCTAAATCGTTCATTTTTTTTTACTACTTTTTTCATTTTTCATTTTAATATTAATTAATCAAGAATTTCTTTTAATTTAATGCAAATACAAATGCAAATCAAAGAATAATTATTTGATAGATAATTATTTCAATAATTAAAAATAATTCTTTAACTTGTTTAATATGGGTTATTGGCAATTTATTGATCGTGTGTATAATACAACATTTTCGCTGTTTTTCTTTATCATTGCTATTTTAATGGTTCATATCGCAATAAAAGGGTATAAAGCTAATAATCGATACGGTGGGTACTCGACAATCGCTTGTGGAGTTTTATTTTTATTTTTTGGATATTATAATTCCATTATTGGGTACTTTCCATTTCCTTACAATGGATTTTTTGTATGGTGGATTGGGATGATATTATTTGTTAATTTTGTTTTTTCTTTAGTTATTCGGAAAATAGTCAGAAAAATGGAAGAAGAAAAGCTAAATTTAAATAATTCAAACGTTAAAAAATTAAAAAAATCGGTATTGAGAAAATATATTAAAATGATGACTAAAGAAAATCCGTATAAAGAAAAAATATCTCTTAAGATGGAATATATTAGAAAAAGTTTCCATTTATTAGGATTATTGATAGCGTTAGCATATTTCGGATTTTTTTTTATTCCACCTCTTACTGAACTTGTAAATAATAACGTGATTTTATTAATAAAAGATATAGAATGGTCGTATAACCTATTGTGGGGAGATATAAACGATTTTCCCTATACTGAGGGCGATTTTCAAGCAGTAATAGATATTACATTATTTGCTTTAATTGGAGCGTTAGCATTAGCAATCATTTCCGATTTGATTAGGGTTTTATGGGGTGCTGAATATTCATTTTTTAATTTTTTAACGAGACCCATCCTGAGAAACAAGGAAAAAAACGCCGCAGGACCACAAATTCATTTAATTAGCGGGATAATTTTATCGTACATGTTTTATATTATGGGATTAGTTCACATATTAGCTGTATTCGCCGGAATATCGATTGCTTGTATCTCTGATGCGGCAGCAGCCATAATTGGGAGAAAATTTGGCTCTCATAAAGTTAAATGCATCGGGGGAGAAATAAAATCCGTGGAAGGTTTTATCGCAGGCGTGGGAAGCGCATATCTTACAGCTTTAATCTGTGTTGGTCCAATTTATGCATTAATAGCTGCTTTTATTTTCTTTCTATTAGATTATTTCCCAACGGTTATTGCCGATAATATTTTAAATCCTATTCTCATTACAATTGGAATACAAATATTTGTAATTCTATTAGAATTGCCAATAGGATGGCAATAAGGCTCTCTTAAAGTCTTTTTCAAGGGAAATACTTAAAAGGAATAAAATTTAATCACCACTGAGGGAAATTAAAAATTACCTGTGTTAATATAATTTTCAAAAACTAAAGCAATAAAAAACATTCTCTATTATTTTACATGATGATGAGAGAATTAATCAACGAATTGAACGACATTAAATTAGCTATTTTTGACCTAGATGGCGTGATATACAAGGGTAATTCGTTGATTCCGAACGCCGATAAGGTAATTCAAAATTTAAAAGATCTTTCAATTAAAGTAGTCTACAATTCTAATAATTCTACGATAACCAGGCAAATGTATGTAGATAGATTGAAAAGATTTAACATATCAAGCGATATTTCTGATTTTTATACGAGTGCATCTATAATTTCAGCCGAAATAACGAAAATTAAGAAAAATTCAAATATATTTGTGATTGGAGAAATAGGCTTGAAAGAAGAGCTGAAAGCTAAAGGACACGTGATAATAAAAGATGTAAAAAAAGTTAACGATATAGACTTTGTAATTGTAGGGCTTGATAGAGAATTTAATTATCGGGACTTATCGATCGCTCAAAAATGCATTTTAGAAGGAAACGCTCAATTTTATGCCACTAATACGGATACCACATTACCGGTTGCTATAGGTCTTTTACCCGGAGCGGGTGTGATGGTAAATGCTGTAGAAACTTGTACAGGGAAAATGCCCCTTAAAATTTTTGGAAAACCTGAACCATTCGGAATAGAATTGATTTTAAAAAATCATGAAATTTCCTCAAAAAGAGCGTGTATTTTTGGTGATCGATTAAACACCGATATTTTAGCTGGAAACCGTGCTGGGATAAAAACTATATTAGTCTTAACTGGTATTACTTCAAAAAAAATGATTGAAAATTTAATAATGAATTTCAAAAAAAAATCAAATTCTATTGATAAAAACTTAATTCCGGATAAAGTAATTAACTCGTTAGACGAAATTTTTAAATGACTATTTATATCGTGAAAAAATAAATTTAATTTGACGATTTAAATTCAAGAAAGAGAATTTAAATTAAAAACTACTCTGATACTATTATAGAATTTATCATATCATCAAGTTTAGGACGAGAAGGTCTTTCTCCTGGTTTTCCTTCAACGATTTCAATATCAGGAATACCATCATCTGAAATAACACCGGTAGATCTAGGACGCGAGGAAATCATAGGACCACGAGGTATATTATTTAAAATCTTTGAAACTATCTCATCCGAAAGAGATTTTATTTCTTTACTTATTTCCGAAGAAATGACCTTCTTTATTTCAGATACTAGAGAATCCGTATCTATTTTGGCAACCATGGGGATTTTAATATTTGGATGAGCCTCTTGAAGTTGTTGGATTCCATTGGATAACGAAGTCTCAATGGCTTCTACTTTTTCGTTAGACAAGGGAGCAACTTCATTTAATGCTCCCAGATCATTTCCTATATGTTGAACTATTGTTTTTTCTCAACTCATGCATGTTATTATTATTATTTTAGAATTGGATACTTAGTCTAAATTTTTATATAAAAAGTTTTTTAAATAGGATTAATTCTTATATTTTCTGCATATATGAATCTTTTTTTTTCTTGAATAAGTATTACTTTTCCTTCTTATTACTTTATTATTATAAAAGTATTGAAATATTAGTATTTGAATCAGTAATATATTTATTTGATTATAAAACTCTT
>JAUWRB010000233.1 GCA_030610785.1 Promethearchaeota archaeon
AATAATTATCATTAAATTTTTTTATCTTTTTATATTTTTTTTTTATTCTCTTATAATTTTACATGAAAATTAATTGGACTGAAGTAAGAATAAAGAAGTTTTTATTTTAATATTTTTTTTTTATTCTCTTATAATTTTACATGAAAATTAATTGGACTGAAGTAAGAATAAAGAAGTTTTTATTTTAATATTTTTTTTTAAAAAATTTAGTAAATACTTAGTTTTTTGATCTATATTATTAATCCCAGAGTTTTCTGGCATTTGACCATTGTTTTCTCTTTTTTGAGGGCTTCCTGCAGTCGTTTATTCTCTTTTCGATATTTTTTGAGACCTTTTCCTGATTTAATTTTTAGAAGCTCTTCCTTAAGAGATAGATTCTCTGAGTTTTTTTCTTGTAATTCTGAGTCCTTTTCTTGTAATTCTAACTCCTTAACTTTTAATTTGTCTTCACGACTCTTAATCACTTTTTTATATTTCTTTTCTTTTTATCGGAACAAATGATGCAAGAGCATGAATATTCCGATAAGAAAAATTAAGAATAAGAGCAATAGACTCATGATATAACGAGGAAACTAGAAAATATAAATTTTGAGTTAATTATTTAGGATAAAAAATTAAATATTTACGAAATTTTAACGAGAGTCTAAATTTTCTATCAAATCAACAATTTATTAAAAAAAGATATATATTTAAATGATATATCTTTATAATTAACATATATCGATAACAGACATATATTAATAAATATTTTAAAACCAATAAACTATGAACGTTCACATTAAAACTATCCAAAATTTAGCTAATATTATAGAGACAGGAATGAAAAAAGGCTATACAAGTGTACTTATATTATTAATTTTGAAAAAACATCCTTGCCATGGTTATTTAATTATTAAAGAAATAAAAAAATATACTCTAGGAGAATGGAACCCCTCATCCTCAACTGTATACCCTCTCCTAGAGTCTTTAAACAATAGTGAGCTTGTTGAATACAATCAAAAGATAGAATCAAGTAAGCTCAAAAAAATATACAAAATAACTTCCAAAGGGCGAGAAATTTTAAAAATTTTACTTCAAAAGCATCAAAAGATTATAGATTCCATAAATTCTATGATTTTTTCAACAATTGGGTTTTCAAACGATATGGATGATCAATTCTTAAATGAGGTTGAAAATTTAATCGTTTATAACCCTATATTAAAATGGGCAAATGATGAGTCTTTTGAAGAAAGAATAAAAGATTTAAGGTTCTATGAAGTGTTAACTCAAAAAGGAATTAAAATGTTAAATAAATATCAAAATTACTTAAGAAATTTGCTTAAAAAGATAAAAAAAGAAACACTTGGAAAAAAAAAATAAATTAAAGATAATCTTTCAAACTTATAAAAAAAGGTATAGTCATGACATATAATATCCCTGAAGATGTAAAGGATGGAATAAAAGTTTTTGGTCTTTCTGATTACGAAATATATTTATACATTGCATTTATTTCAAAAGAACCAATGAATGCTAGTGTCCTCTCGAAAACATCTGGAATTATATAAAGAGATAAAAGTGATAGTATGGACATATATAATTATTTAATTGATATCTTTTTTAACAAATTATCTGGGAGCTTGTATGGTTTTCTCTCAGTTGTTATCGCATTTTTTTTTTGTTTAATAGCGTTATTATCAACACCTCAATATATTTTATTCGAGCACATGGTTAGTGAATTAGGTGTAGGTTCCGGAAGCACATATTTTAATTCAGGGCTAATACTTTCAGGTATTATAGCAGTTCCATTTTTTATTTCTTTAGGGAAATCTCTAAATTACAAAGGTGTAAATGAAAATTTAAGAAAGAGTGCGATTATCTCATCAATTATTTCTTGCATTTCAATGTCTCTTATTGGATGTTTTCCTGCTCTACAAAGTAATAACTTAATATTTCTTTTACATGGAATTTCTACATTTATCTGTTGGTTTAGTGGGTTTATTTTTGTAACAATTTTTAGTATCTTGTTTTTTAAAACATCTAAATTTCCAAAATTTAACGCTTATTTTGGTCTTTTAGTCGCTGTAATTTTCATGATAGTATTATGTACATGGTGGCCAATTACAGAATATGCTATAATAGTTGCTATAAGTATTTGGGTAATAATAAATGCATCATATATGCTTTAATATCGAATATAAAAAAACAAACAAGCAAAGTAAAGTGAAAAAGTTTAATGAAAAAAAAAGAAGGTTACTCAATTGTTTTTACGAGCTCTTCAACAGAAATGAATGATTTTAAAGAAGATCCATTCATCGCTTTTACAGCCGGTTTCCCTAAATTCTATTCAATGTGGAATGGCTTTCCAAGAATAAATTTTGATGAAAGAGGAGCAAAATATGCCCCTTATGGAATGCGTAAAATTCAAGCAACTCTCATGGAGAATGGATTTTCGGAAGATGATATGATAACTACTCATCCAAAGTATCTAAAGCGATTTGTTGGCCCCAATACCAAGATTATTGCGATTTCTGCTATGGATCCACTTGCCCTTGCGTATGTAGATCTAACATATTCGGCTTTTTTAGGAATGGGAGAGCCTAATAATGCTATCGAATTTCGAAAAATGTTACTAAAGCAAAAATGTTTAAAAAAATATCATCCTACAATAGTTTTAGGTGGCGCTGGAGCTTGGCAAATTGCGAATAAAAGGGCTATGGATTATCTAGGAGTTGATCATGTCATTTTAGGAGAATGTGAAGAAATAATTATAGATGTTTTTTCTAAACTAATACAAAATGAACAAATCCCTCCAATTATTCAATCCAATTCTCTTAATGAAGAATCAATCGTTCCTATAAAACATCCTGTTATTCATGGATGTGTTGAAATCTCCCGTGGATGTGGGCGGAATTGTCAATTTTGTTCACCTACTATGAGAAAACGTAGGGATATCCCTCTTAAGCAAATTTTAAAAGAAGTTGATGTGAATATAAAAGGTGGTAATCGAATGATTACATTAATAACAGAAGATTTATTGTTGTATAAATGTAAGAGTAAGAGATTTATTCCAAATGAAAAAGCTGTATGTGAATTATGCGAAAGTATTGCTGCAAAAAAAAGAATTCAATTTATTCAGCCAACTCATATTTCTTTAGCTGCGGTTTGTGCCGCTCCAAATTTAATCCCAAAATTAACAGAAATTTTTTGGGATCATTCAATTAATGAAATTAAGGGTCGCTATCGTATTCATGGAAAACAGATAATGTCTGCAGAAACGGGTATTGAAACTGGAAGTCCTCGTATTTTAGCAAAATACATGCGAGGAAAATGCATGCCTTTTACGCCAAAAGAGTGGCCTGAAATAGTTATACAAGCACTTGGGATTTTGAACGATAATGATTGGCTACCATTAGCTTCTTTTCTATTGGATGTACCAGGCGAAACTGAAGATGATACATTAAAAACAATTGAATTAATTGATGATCTAAAATCTTACGATTTATTTTTAATGCCGATCTTATTTGTCCCTTTAGGAGATAGTGTTTTAAAAAACGAAAGAAAAGCAGATTGGAACGCAATTTCTAACGCTTCGCGTGAAGTATTCATGCGTTGTTGGGAAAATAACTCAGAAACTTATAAAGAAGATTATTTAGTTGGTTTTAAAAAACAATTTTTAAGATTCTTAGCAGGTAGTCTTTATCTCTCTTACTATCGTTGGAAAAACTCTAAAATTGATTATAAACGCATAATATGTAAAGTTGCAGGTTTAAATGCTTGATATATCAATTGCAAAGCAATTTATTTAATAATGTCGCTTCATTTTATATAAGTAAAGATCATAGCAACAATTTCCCGCATTTAAAAGATTAAATCAAAAATTAGAAATGAACGACAACGATTCAATAATTTCTGCGGTAAGCGAATCTACTTATATCTCAATTTTTAACGAATTAATTGCCAAGAAAACGGAAGACGCCGGCTTAATAAAAATATTAAATGTTAAAGAATATCCGGTTATTGCTAAGAGAGATGTATTTTTCATAAAATTAAAAGATAAGAAATTAAGCAATTTAAAAAAAAAGTCTTGGGCTTATTTAAAGAAATGAATTCACTTCATCATTAGTGAAGTCTTGTCGAAATTTAACAAGCTAGACCATTTCTGCTTGAGCGGATAAAATCCTTCCTTAAATAATGTAACAGCAAAAGTAATAAAAAATATAACCGAAGCTAATCCGGGGACAAATCCACTTACCATTTCCGTTATTGAAGACGATTCAAAAGTGAATATTGAATAAACGAAAGAAATCGTGGCAATAAGTACGGAAAAAAACGAAATTAACATTGCCATTGTTTTACTAATATTCAATTGTATGGGTCCAATATCTAAGTGAAAATGTTTAGGTTGCACTATTATCGATAAAACCGTGTGACTTATTGCTTTATCCTCAAAATCGATGACAACATGAAGAAAGCGTCTCTCTTCTTTTTTTTTTTGCTTTTTCTTTTTTTTTTCTTTTGTTGGAAGTATTGAAAAAATCATTAAAGGTGGGTTAATTGCCTCTTTTTTTACAACAACTTTGCCGGATAATGGGTGTACTTCAAATCCTTCTCCCTCAATTCTTAAATCTATTATTGGAGGTTCCTTCTTGGTTGTTGTTATTTTAAAAGTGGTTTTATATATTACTTTATCTTCTTCATCTACTATTTTTAATTCCTCGTGAGATAAATAGACGTAAAACAAATAACTACATCTTTCCATCATTACCGAATAGTATTGGAGCCCCATGTTGATATCGTAGGTAATTGGTTGAGGCGTTTCTGAACTTATATCTTCTTCTAATGATGATAAATCTTCTTTTTTCTTTATACTAGGCATGTCAATACCTTCTTCAGCCTCGAGTACATCATCAATTTCAACGAAACTATCTTTTAACGAGGTCTTATTTGTCGTAGGTGCTCCGGCTCCTGATGTGGGCGCCGATCGCGCTCTAACAGGAGGTCCACCAGGAGGTCCACCAGGAGGTGGAGGTGCTTTTGAAAATGGCCTCATGTCTTCTTGTTCTTCTGACTTTTTTTTTTTCTCTCTTTTAGAACTTAATTCTTCAAAATCCCTTTGTTGAAAAGCTTTTTCTTCATCAGAAATAGCTTGTTTATTTAAATCCAAATCTTTTTTCTCTAGAATTTCTGGTTTTTGTTTCTCTGCTTCAATTTTCTCGGGTTTTTTTATTAACTTTAAATTCTTAAGTTTTGTTAATTCTGAGATTGGTTTGAGAGTTTTAAAATCCATTATGTAAATGTTTTTTCTTTCCAATTTAATATCCTTTAACGATGCATGAAGGTCGTCTAACATTTTGCTAATTTTTGTAGATTTTTTATAATAACCAACATAAATAAAATCTAAAATGTAAACGGATAAAATTTTAGATTTTTTATCATAAATGATTTCATCACTCT
>JAUWRB010000045.1 GCA_030610785.1 Promethearchaeota archaeon
TCCTCTTCTTGCTATAACTATTGCTTTAATATTTTTTGATGTTTCTTTTATTTTATTATTTCTTTTACCATGGATTATCTTTTATCTAATGTACCTTATTAGTTTTTATTTTTATCTAAAAAGAATGAGCATTGATATAAATAGTAAATTAAATTCGAATTTAAACTATAAAAAAGCTTTTAAAATCATCCCTCTATTGTTTTTCGCGTTTGGAATCGTTACTTTTATTAGTTTAATGTATCCGAAGAGACATAAATGGTATCTTTAATAATAAAAATAAATCTTAAAAAATTTTAAAACTAAATTCATAATAAAACAATATTTTTATTTAAAAACGATAGAATGTATTATATTAATATTTATAAGACATTAGACAATAAAATTTTTGAATATGAGCATAAAAAGTAAAAAATCAGATAAATCTAGTAATTTAAGAATTTTTCTTTTCGTTTTATTGGTTAAAATCCAACAAATTTTAAAAATTTTTATTGATAGATTTAAACCTTCAATGGAAGCTTTCTGGGATTCTCATTACATCACTGGTGTATGGGATGACTTAAGAAAAATTGAGCAAGTCCCCCTTTATAGCATACTTACGGGATATTTCAAGTTTTTCAAGAAGGGTGGGTCAATCCTAGATGTGGGATGTGGCGAAGGTGTATTTTTAGAAAGATTAGATCCAAAATCATATTCAAAATATGTTGGTGTCGATATTTCACAGGAAGCTATTAATCGTGCTGGTATTAAAAAAAATAAAAATATATTTTTTATAAGAGAAGATGTGTATAATTTTAAAACAACTGAAACATTTGATGCGATTATATTTAGTGAAATGTTATATTATCTAGATATGAATAAAATACTAAATTTTATGAATAAATATGAAAATTATTTAAAAAAAGACGGTATCTTCATTGTTTCTATGATTAATAATAAAAATACTGAAACAATAAGGAAGATGTTAGAAAAAGTTTATCCTATTTTAGATAAAACAGAAATAAACAATATAACAAAACATTCTTGGATATGTGAGGTTTTTTTACCTTCTAAACAATTAAAATTATAGGTTAATGAGTTATAACTAATACATATTTTTATATTTTTTGTAAATATTTAGTTTTTTGATCCTTAATTATTATCTCTAAACCATAACATTTATATCTTCTAGTTTCTTTGTTACATTATGGGTCTATGGCTCTCATTCTCAGTTCTCCTTGCCGTAATATCAATGCTATTGTGCCACATATTCCGACAAAAAAGGAATAAATATGAAAAAGCAATTATGAGTCATCAAGCCCAATTAAGAGCCAGGAACTCAGAATTACAAGAAAATAACTCAGAATTACAGGAAAAGGACTCAGAATTACAGGAAAATGACTCAGAATTACAGAAAAAGGACTCAGAATTACAGAAAAAGGACTCAGAATTACAGGAAAAAGACTCAGAAAACCTACATCTTAAGGAAAAACTTCTGAAAATTACTTCAGGGAAAGATAAATTGAAGGACAACCTCGAAAAATATCGAAAAGATAATAAGCGCCTGCGAGAAGCAGCCAAGAAAAAAAGAAAACAACGGTCAGATGCCAGAAAACATCGGGATGTTTCAACTAAATCCGAGAACAAAAGAACGGGCAAGCCGAAAGGTGCCAATGGAGGCGGCTTGAAAAATCCGGACCCGAAGGAAATAGATTATACAAGGCATTGGCGTTTGTATTCCTGCCCTAACTGTGAGGGGTCGCTTAAGGATGTCAAGCCGTTTGACCACCACGACCATTATCTTCGAGATTTTGAAAAGTTAAAAAGGGGAATTCGGTTAGTATACACGAAACACGTTATATATCGCTATAAATGCCCGCACTGTAAGAAAATAGTCTCAAAATACTTCGGGAAATTAAAGAACGCTCGCTATGGCATTGGAATGATTGCTTTTGTGTTATACGAGCGTTTAGAACGAGGCGGTTCATGGGAGGGTATTAGAACGACCATGAAACACATAATTCACACGAAAGAATGCGTTCCCACTGTTAAAGCGTTTATTGATTGGATTCGAAAATACGAAGACGAGATGGTAGATGTTTATCACGCCTTCTTGGACGCAATTGGTCAATCTTCTTTTGCCCATGTTGATGAGACGGGACTCCCGATGGACGGTGAAAATTGGTGGCTTTGGGTAATAGTCGCCACGGAGGTCGTTCTTTACTTGCCCTCGAAAAGTCGCGGTAGTGATACTGTGAAAGATATTTTTCACGAATATAAGGGCATCTTATTATCAGATTTTTGGAGCGCGTATAATAAGTTAAATGTTGAGCAACAGAAATGTCTACAACATTTAGTACGGGAATTAAGGAAGCTTAATTTAAAAGCACTAGACGAGCGTGACAACGCTTTAAAGCAACTCAAAATTGACGATGACCTAAAAAATCAAGAGAACAACGAAGACACGAATAAGCCTAAGAAAAAAGGTCGTCCTGCAAAACAACCTGAACCTTTAACGCCTAAAAAACGGGAGAAATTAGGAGGACTAATCGCTCAATGCGACAAAAATAGCCGCCAACTGATGAAATTTTACGATTTTTTCAAAAAAGCGTGGAAAAAGGACGGGAATGACATGAGCGTGTATACTCCAATCGAAAAACGAATAAGTATTACCGAAGCGGAATCGAGGTTGAAAGTATTAATTCAAGACGTCAGTGAAGAAGGTCCTGCTAACGCAGATATCGAACGAATGATAAAGCGTTTTAAGAAATATGGTCCGTGTTTATTTACCTATTTAGAGCATCCCGATATAACTCCCGATAATAACGCTGCAGAGCGCGAGATCCGTCCTTTCGTGGTACAACGGAAGATTTCCGGTAATTTTATAAGTCCCGAGGTCATGAAAATTTACTCAATCCACATGTCGCTTTATCGGACGTGCAAAAGGAACAAGGTTAATTACGAGGAGGTGATTATCCCGTTGCTTAAAGGAGATACAACCGAGGTGTTGAGATTATTAGGGTTAATTAAATCTAAACCTCCGCCAGTCCTCGTGTAAAAAATTAGTGCTTCTTGATCAAGAATTCTGCTACATGTTTGATTTTTCGTGTTAGTGGATAATAGGATCGTTTATACGCCGTAATTGATCAGAGAGCAGAATAGAATGTAATTTAAAACGTATTTATTTCATTTTTATCTCGAAAAATGGAAAAGAATTTAATAATAAATTGATTTTGAAGATTAATAAAATAGATCAAAAAACTAAGTATTTACAAAAATATTTATAAAAATTAAAGGTTAAATAATAACTAATTAAATATAATAATTTTTAAATTAGTCTCGTGAGTTTTTAAATTAATTCACGTGAAAGGAAAAAAAGGTGACAAAATAGATATGGAAACTAAAGAAAAAGAAGTCTACGAACATTCTAAATTCATTATGGCAAGTTATGGCTCCAGAGAGATGTTTGGACAATGGATTACAGCAGCTTTCGGTTTTTCCGTTTTCTTTTTTTACGAGGCAGTAATTGGTCTTAACGTCATGTTAGCGGCTTTAGCTTACGTGCTTTACAGCGTCTGGAACGCTATAAATGACCCTCTAATTGGGTATATAATGGAAAGAATACACATGCCGTGGGAAAAAAAATGGGGTATAAAAAGATTTCCATGGATTCTTATCGCAGTTGTACCGTGGTTATTAAGTTTTCTGCTTATATTCTTAATTCCGATTGAGTGGGACCCAACGGTCGATCCCAGCTATAATTTGCCAGTTTTCGCATGGTATTTATTTACAATATGTTTATACGATACATGTAACACGTTGTTCGATGTGAATGTTCTCAGCCTTTACCCAGATAAATTCAAGGGTCTAAACGAGCGTAGGACAGTCCAAGGATTCGGAACAATTTTAGGAATTATTGGTCTCGTACTTGCGGCGATAATCCCGCCAATGTTCATAGTTACGGGTGTAAAAGAGACATATCGGACATCAGCTTCAGTAACCATGGGACTCGGGTTATTTATTTTCTTATTAGTGATTCCGGGTATTTGGGAGGGTAAGAAAATTAGAGAACGCTATCAACAAAGGAGAGAAATGCAAAAAGGAGAAAAAATGGAACCCTTCCTTAAAACTACTAAAATTGCAATTTCTGATAAGAATTTTAGAGCTAAAGTAATTCTATTCTTTGGATATCAGGTAGGTGCTGTAATGCTACAATATTCTGCGTTTTATATATCCACTTACCTCTTAGATGAGGAAGCAGGTGCTGTAACGCTTCTTTTAGGGTCAATGCTTATAGGCGCACTAATATCAGTTCCCTTATGGGTGTTTATTTCTAATAAGGTAAACGACAATAGAAAGGTTAGCTTAATAGGCGGTTTTGGAATGGTTATTTCGTTTATACCGTTGATTTTCGTTACTGGTATATTAGGATGGATGATCTGTTTAATGATATTTGGACTCGCACTTGGTGGTCAATGGTTCACGGATAATCCGACTTTGGGGGATGTACTCGATGATATTGCCGTTAAAACGGGAAAAAGACAACAAGCTATTTATTACGGGTTCCAGTCGTTTTTCATACGTCTTGGATACTCAACTATAGCAGTTACAATTGCAATCGTACATACTTTAACAGGATTCGTTGAAGGCGCCCCAAGCCTCGCTCAGTTAGTAGCTCAAAGCCCAACTCCAGATTTGGCGTTGTTTGGAATTCGCATCCATGCGGCAATTGTTCCGGCGATCATAATATTTATCTGTACTCTAATTTTCTGGAAGTACTATAAATTAACGCCTGAGAAGGTAGCGGCGAATAAAGAAAAATTAAAGGAACTCGGTTTATGAATCCATCTGACTTTATTTTTTATAAAAATTATTTTTTTTTTTAAAACTACATGTGAAATATAGAAATTAATCGAAATATTATAATTAAAGCAATTAAACACCTTCTAAACGAAAAAATAATAAAGAGAAAAAAATTATTCGATCTTTTGACAAATATTATCTAATCCTTGAATAGCTCTATCAACCAATTCGTCAGAATGTTGCATGCAAGTGTAGAATCTGGATCCCGCTACTGAAATTATCTCTTGATCAACCAAAGCAGCTCCCAGGTGTTCCATGAATTCCTTCCGCTCTTTGATCTGTGGACCTTGTATAGGGTCGGTAATATCAATTCCGAAAACGCAGCTCGTGTGAAAGTGGACCGTAGCGTTATAATTATACGAGAACCAAGGTAAATTGTATTTCTCAAATACTTCATTCATCCCTTTTGAAAGTCGTGTACCTGCCCGTCCTGCTTTTTCTGTTGCGTTAGTTTCTTCAACGTACTTTATGGCCCAATACGCAGCCGCGCATGTTAATGGGTTTGCTGCGAGAGTACCGCCACAATAAGCTTTTTTTGCACCACCACCTACTCCTCCGGCGACTGTTGCCATTACATCTGCTCTCCCTCCTAACGCCGCAGCAGAAGGATAACCATGTCCAACGATCTTTCCAAAAACAGAAAGATCAGGCTTGTATCCGAAATAAGCCTGACCGCCACCCATGTGCAACCTAAAAGCACATACAACTTCGTCTGAAATCATTAAAGCGCCATTCTCATGGCATAATTCTTCTACTTCTTTATTGAATTCTGGTCGTACAGGGTTTGCGCCAGACTCACCGCCCATTGGCTCCACAATAACTGCCGCTACTTTTCTTCGCTTCTCTTTGAACATCCTTCTTAATTCTTCAATGTCGTTCGGAGGGCAAGAATCTATCCATTTATAAATCTCTTTTGGTATTCCATGAGACTCCATTCTTTTAGTTCCGGGAATGTGCATGTCATAGACAAGCTGATCTGCCCAGCCATGATAACTTCCACCGATTTTAATGACCCATTTCTTATTTGTGAAAATCCTTGCCACTCTTAGTGCTAACATATCAGTTTCGGTCCCAGTTTGTAGCCATCTAATCATTTCACACGATGGAAAGTGTTTTTGCAACGCTTCAGCAGCCTTATATTCGTATTCATGAGTTATCCCGTGGCAAGGACCAACCTCCTTAATGAGGTCTATAATCTTATCTGTGTGGGGCTTATAATTATGACCTAAAATAATCGGGCCACCGCACATGAGGTAATCCAGCAATTTAATATCGTCTATAGTTTCCATCCAACATCCATATACCTTTTTCGATTCTAATGGAAACGGAAAATTAAAGGCAAGGTTATGTTCTACTCCTTTGGGAAGGATTTTTCGAGCTCTTTCAAAGGCTTCCTTTGATTTTTTATGGTTTCGTCCGTATCTTTCTACAATTCCTTTTAATTCTTCTGGTTTAAATTTTCTCAAGGGCTGACTAACGATATTCTCAATTTTTGCTTTTTGTTCTTCATATTTCATGCTCATTTTTAATCATCAATATTAATATCTTTTATTTTTTATTTAATAAACTGAATTAACTATAAAATATATACATTAAAAAATAATTTTTTCAAATTATATAATAAATATATTATAAATTTTAAAAGGTCAAAATGAAAGTTTTCATACGCTATCTATAAACTTGGACAAAATTCCACATGGTCGATAGCCTTCCAAAAGAAATAATGGACGATTTTGAAAATGCTATTATTGAAAATAGTGGACAACCAAACAACAGCGAGTCAAAATCTTGAAAATTGAAATAATTCGCAATTTCCTTTTTTACCAGATAGGCATATTGCGATTCTGCTGATACGGGATATAAACAAGATTTCCATGGCTTGAAAGAGCTAAAAAAAAAAATACTTGTATAAAGCCTCCTTATTATAAAATTACGCGAATCTAATTTGAAGAATTAATAAAAAAAAAATTTGTTAACTATTTATCATCTATTTTCAAAATTCTTATTAACTCAACGCCCTCTTCAATTAACTGAATATTTTTATCAATTTTTCCTTCATAATAATTGAAAAGCACGTGATCTTCGAAACATCCTTTATCTTGGTCATATTGCCAACTTGGGATATATCCTCTCGGGGTTAACCCTAAATCTAAAAAAATCTTTTGGTGCTCAGGCTCGTAAGCAGAAATAAAGGCTTCGCAATAACGCACTTCCAATTCTCTTGCGCATCTCTTGAACTCTTGTACGAAAACAAATAATTCTTCCAAATTATCGACTTCATATTTGGTCTTTTCGAAGTTTTGCACTTGAGGAGTGAATAGGAATGTGAAATAAGATTTCGATCCTTTATAGGACAATTTTATCGTCTCGTACCCAAACTCATGTTTTTTAACGCTTCTTATGATCATATTTTGTAAATCAGTTAATTTTACATGATCTAAATGTAATTTAGGATTAGTCAATTCAAAAGAACCTAAATCGTACCTATTATCAGAATATAAAAAACAGTTAACAATTTCGGGAAGTATCCTTGGAACATTCTTGCGGCGATTTTTCTTTAAAGTATCTTGATTGTAAGTAATTAACATTAAATCCGACTCTGTTTTATTTAAAAACACATCCTTGTTGGGATAAAATCCAATTGGTTTCGCACTGCATAACGCAGAAAGGTACTGCACATTCGAATGAGCTGTACGAGCCTCGCCGTACCATAATCCTACTTCATTTTTATAAGTACTCCAGACGAGTACTAAACTTCCAACGTAGGCTTTAACCATGTCAATTTTTCCCCGATATTTTTTCTTGACAACCAGTCCTCCCGAATACCCTCGTTTCGCTTTAAAATCTAACAGGAACTTTACCGTGCCAATAATTTCGTTCAATTTAGTCTTAAATAACACGAATTTATATTTTCCTGAACTGATCATTTTTTTAATTTCTTGCTCTTCTTCGTATTCTTTATAGGGATAAGTCCCTTCGTATCCTTCTTTAAAAAGCTGTGCGATGTTACTTGCGTCCTTTATTTTAGCATAAATAAGTATCGGGTTTATTTTTAGCCTCAAATCATCGTTTTTTAACTCGATGTTAAAAGAAGTACCATTGTGTAAATCAAGATTTTCCATTGGTTTAAAAAAAGTTAAAAAATCGTCAATATGAAGCAGCTCTAAATTTCTTGCTGAAAAAACATCGTGTTGGAACACGTATCCTTTCGATGCCATTTTATATTTTACTCTAAAAATTTAATTTTTAACAATTAGACCAAATTTTTTTCGAAAGTATTTAAAGGAAAAATGGACAAAAATCTCCACTTGAGAAATTTTTCCTTTATATATAACTGACAGATGAATAACTTAACTCTTAAGAATACTAAAAATAAAGAGATAAATACAAAAAAAAAAAGAGATGTTAAATGTCTATAATTGCTTTAAAAAACGAATTAACAATAAGGTTTTTAACGGATAAAATCGATATTTTAAAATATCTTCAAATTGGCATAAGCATTCCAATCTGGCAGGAACTTCACAAATATATTCTTAAGGATCTGGAATTTTATCAAACAAGATCGATATTACTTTTAGAAGATGGTAATCCCGTTGGAAACGCTTTAATTTACAACGATAAGAGCGATGTTTTATACTTTGGGTATTTTGGAGTACTAAATCACGAGGAAAACAAAATACTTAAATTAATGGATGAAATCGTTAAATATGCCAGAAAAAATTCTTTTAAAATTATTCGAGGACCCATTAACATACCAGGAATTATTTACGGTTGGGGTTTCATGAAAGAAGGAAGTTTAGGAAATCTATTTTCTGGAAATCCCATAAACCCTCCCATTTATCAAAATTTGTTTTTAAAAAATGGTTTTTTTATAAAAAACGAGCAAAATACTTGGGAAGGTTTCTTACCAAGAATAAACCCTTGGAAATTAAAAGCATACGATTTTAGTGACTATGAATACTTTAACCCCAAAGATATCGACGATTTCAAGAAATATAAAGACATTTTTTTAAAAATTCAAGAGGAAAATTTACCTTCATCTGCTAGAATCACTCCAAGCATAGCTAATGTAATGGATAATTATATTGAATATATTTTTGAGTTTGGATATAATTTCATGATTTTTTTCGTTAGATATAAACCTACGGATGAAATTGTTGCTTGTGGTAATTATCTCCCGAACCCTTTCCGAAAAGATAATATGGGAAATTACGATTCGTGTATTACTTATACTTGGGCAGTCATACCCGAACATAGGCGAAAAGGACTTACAATGTTAATGTATGGAGCTACTTCGCTTCAAGCTTGGAAGAAAAAAATAAGATATGGTGGCGGACCAATGGGAAGTAATATTAAAACTAACGCGGGCATGGCAAAAAAAATTGGCGGAAAAATTGGGAGAACTCATTTAATTTTAGAACGCGAATTATAAGATGGAGAATAAAATACATGTTTAAAGAAAAAAAACCGATAAATTGGTCGGAACGCTATTGGAACCAAATTGAGAGGAATATCGGCTTCGTTAAATTCTCGGAGCAAGAAATTTTGCGACACGTACCGGTTGCTGTTCTTGGAGTAGGCGGTCTGGGAGGTCCTTTAGCTGAACAGCTCGTAAGACTGGGTTGTGAGCACATTGTGATCTGCGACAACGATAAGTTCGAAGAATCAAACTTGAATCGGCAAATTTGTCTCAGAGAAGATATTGGAAAAAATAAGGTAGACATTGTTCAACGACTTTTAAAAAACATAAATCCCGAAGCAAGTATTGAGAAATATTACGATATTAACGAAAAAAATGTTTCTAAAGTTTTAAAGGGCGTAAAAATTGTTGCATTAACTCTTGATGACCCTATTGCATCCATAATAATATCTCGAGAATGCTCAAATAATAATATCCCCCTTATAGAGTCGTGGGGCGTTCCCTATATCTGTTCATGGTGGTTTACTCCTGAAAGCGTGGATTATGAGACTTGTTATGAATTAAATACCAAGGAATTATCAATCCAACAGATTATAGAATCAGAAAAGATTCAATTAACGATTAAAAAAGCGTTTCTAAACAAGGTTCTGAAGTTTCCTGGCTTGAAAGAGACTTGCGATAGGGAAAAAGGTTCTCTTGAAGGCATGAGTTCGGGAAAATTAGCATTGCGGTCTTTTGCTCCAATGGTAAGAATGACAGCTTCTTACCTTGCTCTTGATATTATCTTATCAGGGATTTTAAAAATGAAATTAATGGTCTTGGCACCACGAGTTATTGCTTTTGATTATATCCGATTGAAACAAATTGAATTTAGTATGATGTAATATATAGTATATTTTATCTTAGATTTTTTTCATAGTCCTTTAAAAACATTAATATAATTATTATAATAATATAATATAATTTTTCTAAGTTTCATTAAAAAATGAATATTTTAAAAAAAATCAAACAATGAATATCGAAAAAAAGAAATGTGTTTATAAATTTTATTTAGTATTCTTTATAGGAATTTCTTTAGCAGCATTTATCTTTTTATTTATTTATTATTGGCCAATTTTAAGCGAAGCTTTTGTTAAAGAGGATATATTATGGTGGATATCAGGTATTATCCTATTCAGAATTATTGTTATATCAACAATGAGCACGATTTTGTTTGTTAAATGGTTTAAACAAGAAGCAATATATACTTCTGATGCGTATTTCTTATTTGGGTTATTTTTTACAATATTTTTATTTGGAAAAATCATAGATTTATTCTTGAATATAGCATTTATTTGTGAATATTTTATTGATGTTTACTTTATTTTATTAAAAATACGCTATTTCTTTTTAGTTTTTAACACTTTACCATTATTATATCTTGGTTTAGAGGTTCTTATTACTTTTTTTAATATATATATAAAAGAAATGACAACACAGCTATTCAATAAAATTAGATTAATTATAATTCTAATATTTCTTATTTTAGTATCATTTTTCATCTTTATAGCTCCCGATATAAATTCTCTGACATTTTTTCTTCCGCTGATTACTATGGGAACTGCCATCGGTATTATAATAATGTTCTTATTCATGTATAAAAGCAAGCGTCTCTCACAAGCTCACGGTTTAGTTATAGGAATAGGGTTTATATGTGCAGTTTTAACAGCAATTATTAGATCCATATTAACTACTTCATTAGAACCGGTCTCGGTTGTCATTGCGGAAATTTTCGATTTTTTTGCATATTTTGTAATCTTTGCGGGATTTATAACAAAACCTAGATACGCTAAAAATATAAATTAAAAAAAAAATTTTAGATGATTATTAATTTTTAAAAATCTAATTTTATTCAAATTTATTTTTATATTTTTATTGAAATGTAAATGAGAAAGAAATATCATGGAAATTATAAAATCATTGAAGGAGAAAAAAAGTGAAGATGTTTTAGGTCCACATATGGAAAAATTACCACATTTTTTTCCCGGAAAAATAACAAGTTTAAAAATTCGGGTTGAATGAAATCTAATCCTGTATCCACTTTCTCACCACTCCTTTATAAATAAATGATTTAAAAAAATTAAAAAAAAAGAATCAATTTTTAAAATAATTAAAAATAACTTGAAGCATTAAATCTTGAAAGCAAGCCATTACATTCTTACCCTCTAAAGCTTTCGCAGGATACACCACGAAAGTTCCATCTTGATATTTTTCTTCTTTAGGCAACCCCAAATTGGTTTTAAACGATTTTACCGAAACGGCGTGTTCTAAATCTCGCTTATTAAGCTGAATAACATGGGGTATTTTTTTAGAACTTGTGAAATTTACCAATTCTCTAAAACTACGCTTATTTTGCTCCATTTTTTTGGGATTTGAATCTGCCACGAACACTATCCCATCGGCTCCATCGAGCACGTATTCGCGGGTTGATAAAAACCTCTCTTGTCCCGTGCAAGTCACTATTTGAACGATTATTTGATAAGCGTTTTCTTTAATCGAAAAATTAAACGATAAAAACACGGAATCTTGCCACAATGTCCTTCCTTCAGACGTTTCAATCGAGTATCCTCTCGTTATTTTAAAAGAATGGAACTTCTCCCGTAACCTAAAAAAATTTGTTGTCTTTCCCGACTCACCAGGACCCCAATATACTATTTTAAATTGAACTAGTCGACCGTCTTTTTTAAGACTTGGGATGGCGTTACTACTTTCAATTATATTTTCCATGTTAGTCTTTAAAGTCATTTATTACACTCCGAATCATATTCATGTTAATATTTCAACTTTATTATTAAATATTTCTTTTTTCAGTGACTCGATGTGTTTTTTTAGCTCTATTTCCGTCATTTTTAAAGTGTTTACGATTAATTCGTTCTGTTCTATTTCCTTCCTAATCTTTATCGCAAACTTGTTTGTCTGCAAGATCAATATCCCAATGTTGACTTCCTTGCTTGCTAAAAGGATTATTAGTATCTCTCGAGTTCCCTTCTTTTGGAGTTCAACCTTTCCAATCGACCGGACAAAAATTTGTAGGTTGTTGTAAATGATGGTTGCGCGCTCCAAGTAATCAGCATCGAAAAAATCTTGACCTTGCCTCGCGACACCGTAAAGTGCCGCACCAATCGAACTCAAATCCCAATAATTAAGCTTTCTATTGAAATTGGAATCGATTGCTATTATTTTTGCGTCTTGATCGATTGCTATTAGACCGTAGATGTACCCTCTTCGAGCTAATTTGCCGTAACTAGATTTAATTTCGTCTAACACTTCGGTTATTTTATTTTCGTACAATATTTTTGGTATTAATGTTGCCATTTTTGTTTTCTCATTAAATATTATTTAATTATAACAAGTATAAAGCGATTTTATTTAAAGGAAAAAAATTAAAAGTATTTATTTAGAATAAAAACCGACAAAATAATAAGAAAGTCTGAAATTAAGCGTTAATCTTCGTTAGAGTTGATTTTTTTGAGAAATGAAGTTCTTTGTCGTTATTATACGTGTTGAGCTTGATTAGAGTTCCAGACAACCTTATCTTGTCACCATTGTTAAGAATTTTAAGGCAATTAACTGCTTTCATTCCCCACGCAATTACAAGGATGGACGCCGTCTCGTCAGCTAAAGTAAATTTTAAAAGAAAAGTCTTTTCGCCCGATTCTAAATCAATTTCCTTGAACTCCCTTATTTTAACAAACCCTTCAATAGTACCAATAAAACCTTCATTGTCGAATAAGTCTTTAATTTTTGAATAACGCCCGATTTTATCTAATTCTTTAGTCTCCTCAGTATTATCGTCTTTTAAAGGTGGAATCTCGCTTTTATTCGTTTCTTTTGGAGCAATAATAATTTTTCCTTTTTTACTAAGGTGAACTTCTATCGAGTCATTTAACCCGATTTTAGAATAACCGTCAACTACAATGACAAGTTCGCCCGTGTGAAAATAATCAGTTTTTATCAAGCTTGCCACATTGTCCCACAAGACTATTTTTATCGTACCAGAATTATCTCGGATTAAAAAAGAGCCTACAACCCCAGGTGTACCATCCTTGCGCGTGAAATTCCGAGTTTCAAAAATTTTTATAACTCTCCCTGTCAATACAATGTTTTTCATGCCTTCGCAAACTAATGATATATCTATAGCAAAATCGTTATAATCTATTTCTCTTTCGATCTCATCGTATACGATCTCATCGACTTCCTTTGAGCGGACTTTTAGACCTTTATCCTTTGCCACCAGAAAAAGCGCACCTTGCTCGGAAATGAAACCGCCGTATTCCTCAACTTTTTCCTTTACCAAATCTCGTATGTGATCTTCGGTCAAACCGGTTTCTAAGAGAGTTTGATACGCTTTTTCTTCTGTCGTGCTCATTGTCTTGTTTTATTCGTTTAATTTTTTATTTTATTATTTTGATCGTTGAGTTCGATTACTTTCTAGTTTTAAAATATTTCTGGTCCTATGGAAAGCATAAGCGGAACAATTACACAACGCTCTAATGTTTTTTTGAACGATTTTTTTATCGTATTGACCGCTCTTGTCGTTCAAGTCAGTGACATAAATTACAATTGCAAGTTGAGTGCTTATTTTAGGCCAAAAGGATATTTTAACTAAAATTGATTGTAATACCTTCAAGTTAACTTTTGCCCTCTTGTAATCAAAAACGGGCGCAAGCCGATGTATCTTATGTAAATAGATCCTTGTTTTTCTATATAACTTGTTCAAATCGTGAGGCCATTCTATTGTACAATGTCCCATAAATTTTTTAAAGCATTTCAAATCTCTTAAAAAAGGACTCGCGAACTTATCGACCATATGATAAGGAACGCTCGTCATTACAACCATCCGAGTACCATCTTTAACGCTTAAAAAGTTAACGACTTCGTTATTTCTCACGATCATGCAATTTCGAAGCAATATATTAATGAAAAAACCTTTATCTTTTTTGAAAGTATAAATTTTTCGATTACTTTCGTTTACATTATATTCTTTAATAGTTTCATTTTTTGTCTCAATCATCAAAATCAATTTTGGATTAGTAAAGTCTTATTAAATCTCATTTCAACCGAATCTTTATAAATAAAAAAATAATTTTGCTCGAATTATTAAAAATTGAAATCTAATGTTTTCTGAACGGCACTTTTAGCGTTTCTATTGTTTTTGAAAAAAGTCTTGCACTTGTAATAATTATCGTTTAATTTATTAAGATTGTTTTTGAAACGTTCTTCGCTTAAATGATGGTCTCTGCAAGCAAGGGTTATCGCAGCACCTTTATCGGGAGGGTTCCAAAAAATATCGCCGATAAATTCCAAGACCTCAGGAAACAAAAAGATTTTTCTTACTTTTCTTATTAGTTCAGGCGTTAATTCGCTAAAATCGTAATTATGTTTTTCACTTTCAATAATATTTTCCAAATTTCGAAATTTTTTTACGAGGGTTAACGCTTTTTTCGATCCAATGCCTTTAATTCCGGAAAAATAATCCGTACCAGTTAAGATTCCCAAATCAACGAGTTGGAATTGGTCAATTTGTAATATCGCTAGGTTTTCCTTGAGGTCAATTGTTAACGGTTCAATTTTCTTGTAAGTCCATTTCCCTTGCACTTTTCTCCTTAACGATTTAGACAAGTTTTGAATCAAGAGTGGACAACCAAACAACAGCGAGTCAAAATCTTGAGAATTTGAATAATTCGCAATTTTATTCTTTACCAGATAAGCACATTGCGATTCTGCTGACGCGGGAGATTCGATATATGGGACGCCTAACGCGTTTAAAAGTTGTTTTGACTCTAAAATTAAGTTAGGCCACATGAATTCCTTACTTAACGCAATCAACCTCGCCAAATATGTGTTTCCTTTCTTAATCGCTTCGCTGTATCTCTTTTGAGTGAATCTAAAATCGTTCAATTGGTCTTTCGAAATTATTCTTTTTAACTCCGAGTCCCTCCCGTCAAAGCAAAATATTGGAAAAATCTTCTTACTGTAATAAAAATTAATCCTGTAAAGAAGTCCATATAAGTGCGATATCATCCTTTGAGTCCTGTCGGTCATTAACTCCGAGTTAAAACCCGCTCTGTTCTTATAAGAAAAATTAAAGAAGCTAAATATGATATTAGGAGCGTCTATCGCAAGGACCTTCCCCGCCAATTTCGAAAGATCTAATTTCTTTCTTAAAATGATTTTTTGTAATTTTACTCCCATTACTGAATATCTATAACCTTGTTATAAAAAAGAAAAAAAATTAAGAGCCTTTATAAATCTAAATAAAGTCTGTTTAACAATTCTTTAATTTGCGTGCTTTTTGGAGAAAGTAATTCGTACCAAGAAAAATTATTGATTTACGATCACTTGAAAGACGAGATTTTAGACATTTTTACTGTAATCGCCCTTGAAGAGTACGGAAAAGCTTGGGATATTGAAGTATCAAAAGATAGTATTGTGGAATCCAAATTTTTACAGCTCACCTTTCAAGTTTAATTTCAAATTTTATAATAGGTAAATACAGGAGCATGCCTAACCCAAAATTATTTTTTTTTATAAATTAAAAAAACCTCTAAAAAGAAGCAAGAAAGACTTAGTTAATCGTAGATGTCCTTATCTCCGAATATATCTAAGAAAGCTTTCTTTTCCTCCAAGGATAAGACATCCTCATCGTTAAGGTGTTCAAGGTCTTCCTTAGAAAACTCCTTAGAACACAGGGGACATTCTACGCTCTTATCGTATTCTACGATATTTATATTACCGCATCTGGGACAGTGAAATTTTTTATTACTCACGTTTAAAAAGGATTTCATTTATTAATGTCTTTTTTAAAAATAATTTAAATTCATCTATAAAACTTTTGAATGATTCGTGAAATTTTTTTCGTTTTAAAATTTATCAAACCTAATTATATAAACAAAAAATTATTTCATCAGGTTCAATTTTTTTCTCCGAGGAGTATTATTAAACAAATATCTAATCGTAGCAAGATATAAATCCATATAGATTAATAATTTATTGCCAAAATTCATCCATAGCCTAAAGGCAATGGTATTCTTTTGCTAAAAACGATAAAATGAATTTTTATATTAAAAGAATGTATTTTTTTGAAAATAATAACTAAATAATTAGAAAAATTTTATCATATTTTCGTCTTTTTGACTTTTTTGTGCAAAATTTATCTTCCAATTAAACTTCCAAATTTATTAAAAAGTTTTATTAAATTTTTACCAGAGGTTAATATATATCACATTTCACTTCAACTCGATTTAACTCGACTTTAAAAAAATATGTTTTTTTAAGACTGATCAACAAAAATGCAATGTTTCCTTTTTATTGAAAAAAGCGATTTTTTAATTGACGAGTAGAAAGGCTCTACTTACCGGTTTGCGACTTTTCGGTTATATTTAAATACACAACTGGGTCACTTTATTTCTTTAATACTGTTAATAAAAATTCGTAAAAAAAAAAAATAAGTGGTTGAAAAATGGCAACTCACGATTTTTCCGGAAAAACTTCCTCGGAATTAAGTCCAGGCATTTACGAGGGTTTAACTTGCGACCTATGCGACTCTACTGATATTATTGAGACTCGAGAAGGATATACTTGTAGGGAT
>JAUWRB010000091.1 GCA_030610785.1 Promethearchaeota archaeon
CCCCTATTAACTTTATATATGATTCACCTCTAAATGCAACTGAATTTGTTCTGATGGATTTTTTTCTAAACATATATTTTGTATTAATTGTAGTAAATTGGATTGTGTACTTCTTTACTGGCCCTCTATTGGATAAACTGCTTGGAATTAAAAGAGTTAAAGATAAAAACCTATTAAATCTTGTCGAAGAAGTAAAAAATAATATAGGAATTAAAGATAAAGTAAAAGTTGGATTTGGAAAATATCCTATATTAAATGCGATGGCCTATGGTTCTTTTTTTGATAAGCGAATTGCTATAATTGCTGAGGAAATAGATCAAATTCCTGAAGATGAATTAAAAGGAATTGTTGCTCACGAATTAGCCCATACTAAGGGAAATCATACTTTAATACTTACATTTATTACATCTGGAGATCTATTTATAAGGATGTTATTGGGATTTCCTGCCACCTATTATGATTATACATTCGGAGATCCTAAAATTCCAATGATTGGGTTTATTTTTATAAATCTTGTTATTTATATGTTTCTCTATGTCCTGGTAAGAATATTAGAAGGCCGAGCTGATTTGATGTCAAAAGAAGCGGGATATGCAAAAGAACTTGCTAAAGCACTCTATAATCTTGAAAGCTTTTATGCTTCAGGAAGAGAGATTGGATTGAGTACTATGCTTCTTTGTGATGAAAAGATTAATAAAGATAATCAACTCCTTGATTATATTGATACTGCGGATTACATTTATCGTTCAATGATTAGACCATCTAGAGCGTCTCTTTTAGCTAACTTTATGAATTCTCACCCTCTCACATATCATCGTATAGCGGCGATTTTAGATGATGGATTAAAACCAGGAAAGGAAGCACTCCTTCCCTTTATATGTCTTAAGAGATCTAAGCAAAAAAAGTATGCTGTGCAATTTGAACAAGCTCGAGAAAAATTTAAAGAAATTGCTACTGAAAAATTTAAAGAGTTCTTTCAAATAGAGAACATTTCTACGTTACTAGAGAGTATTGAAAGGCGTAAACTATACAAACTCGACTTGAATAAAGATTTTATTTTCAAACATAAAATTACGAGTGAGATATTTATTGGTACTATAGAAGATGTACAATTCCTAGATAATATTTGCGAAATCGATCAATTTATAGTAAAAGATTTGAAAAGTGGGGAGATCAAACAAATTGGAGTGACATTTTATTCAAGATCTCATATTTATTTAAACGAGACTTATTTCTTAGATAAAGAAAACCCCTTAATCCTAAAGGATATTGAGCTAAATGAAGATAAGAAGGATGGATTCTATATATTTGAAGATATAAATCAAAATAGAATATCAAAACAGATTAAAAAAACTAAACTGCCTAATCCTATGATTATCATTAATAATTTTTTGGATAATGATGTATTTCTTAAGAGAAAGAGTGAATTGAAAATATTTAAATGTGTTAATGTTAAAAATGCAGAAAAGTTAGAAGATTATGAATTTAAGTTTACTTCAACAGATAAATCAGAGGAACCAGATAACTTAGAGATTAGCTTAAATGAATTAATCATAAGACCAAATAAAATATATTTTTCAATTAGTAGAAATATCACTTATCGAAAAACTGAAGAAGCATTGTTTAAATGGTTAATTGATAAACAAATTCGCTCTTATGTATATTTAAAAAAACCAGTTAATAATTTAGAAATCGGATATATTAAAAATATCAAGATTAATTACAAAAAATCCAAAAAGATAACTGAAAATGAAGATGTTGACAATGATAATAATTATATTATTGTTAATAATATCTTCGGAAAAGATATAACCATACCCTATAAAACACTAGAAATAATTTCCTTTGATTATAAAACAGCAATGATTCAAAAAAAGACAGAAACCAGTTTCTCTAGTAAGATGGGATATAAAATCGTTAAAAAGTTTAAACCTAAAAAAATTTTATACTTACTTAATAAAATTTAATATTTAATAAGCTTTTTAAAAACTTATCATGCCCAATAAAATTAAGAGCATCATTCAACTATTAAGAATTCGACAATATTACAAAAATTTTTTAATTCTGGTTGGGGCTTTTTTTAGCCAAAATTTATTAAACACTAATAGTTGGATTTTGCTAATAATTGGATTTATCTTACTTTGCTGTGTCTCTTCAATAAATTATATAATAAACGATATTAAAGATATTAAAAAAGATAAAAATCATCCAGAAAAGTTTAAAAAAAAGCCATTAGCATCAGGAGAACTATCTATTGGTTTTGCCATTTTACTATTTGCCGTATTATCCGGAATAATTGTTGTTTCAATTATCTTTTTCGTTCCAAATTTAAATTTTATTATAATGATAATATTAATCATTATTACAGGACAATTATATAATCATATCTTTAAAAAATACGCTTTTATAGATATCCTCGTATTGGCATTAAATTATTTATGGAGAGCTTTAGCAGGTTGCTTTTTGATTAATGTATTCATTTCTGCGTGGTTATTTTTAGCAATCTTTGAAGTCGCTCTTTTTTTAGTAATAGCTAAAAGAAAAGGAGATTTATTATTACTTGGTGAAGATAAAGCAATTGAACATAAAAAGAGCTACGACCAATATTCCATTAAATTATTGGACCAATTGCATGTAATGATTGCAAGTTCTTTATTTATAACTTATTCTCTTTATCTTATATTAAATTTTAATCTGTTTTCGGTCGAAGATATTAATTTTCACGAATATATAGTAATACTTACAATACCGATTTCTCTATACATCATCATGCGGTACATGTATTTAACTTCTGCTAAACCTGAAGTTGCTCGTAGCACTGAAAAAGCCTTTTTTGATAAGGGCATTCTCATTTCAGGAGCCCTTCTTATAGGAATTTTGTCTTACTCTTTTTATTTTACTAGAATAATTGAATTCTTAAATGGATTATTTAATTTTTAACTTTTTTCATGGTTTTTAATAAAATGACATTCTTAAAATTAGATATGCATCTGCACACAATTTATTCTGGAGACTCACTAATTAAACCAATTGATTTACTAAAACGTGTAAAAATTAAAGGTTTGGATGGGTTTGCCATAACTGACCATAATACTTTAAAAGCGTATAAAATTTTAAAGAAAAAAGCCCGTGGTAAGAATATTATTATTATTCCAGGAATGGAAATCGAAACGAATATAGGAGAAGTTATAGGTCTATTTATTGACAATGAAATAAGTGTAAAAGATAATGATTTCTTTAATATCGTAGAAAAAATAAGGGAAAATAACGGATTAGTCGTAATTCCTCATCCCTTTGACTTTTTAAGGAATAATCATTTGAAGATGAATCTTTTAAGCGATAAGATTATTAAAAAACACATTGATGGAATTGAAATCATGAATTCACGAATTATTTTTAAAAAATGCGTTAACGAGGCCAAAAAATTTAATGAAAAATATGAACTCTTTGAAACTGGGGGATCAGATGCCCATACAGTAGTAGAAATTGGAAATGGATTTACTTTTATTCGTGACGTCTCTGATAAATCACATGAAAGTATTAGAGAATGCTTGTTATCGAAAAAATCCAAAAGCATGGGGAAGTTATCAAGTCCCTTAGTGCATTTTATAACCGTAATGAATAAAATAAAAAAAGGATTATATTTTTAATTACATAACCCATGTCAAAAAAACCTCAGATTTTTGTACTGAAGACTTCGCCAAAAACAGTCTTAGATGATTATAAAAAGCTAATGCACATGGCAGATTACGAGAAGTATTTTCCTAAGGATCAAAAAACTATCATTAAACTCAATCTTAGTTGGTCTAAATTCTTTCCCGCGTGTTCCAGCCCTCCTTGGCAAGTAGAAGGTGTTTTGAAAACTATGGTAAATGATGGTTATAATTCTAGAAAATTATTTACGGCAGAAAATCGTACAGTAGTTACTAATATAGCGAAGGGTTTAAAAGGAAATCGATGGGAACCAATTATTAAAAAATATAACGCTTGGTTTGTCCCATTAACGCGAATTCCGTTTGTTCCATACGAATCTCTCAGAAGTAAATTTCTGGTATTAAAAAATAAAAAATTACACGTCTTAGATTCTAAGATATTTCCCGAGGGTTTTCGAATTCCTAAATTTTATGTTGGAAAACCGATAATACATCTTCCCACAATGAAAACTCACGGTCATACTGGTGCAGAGGGAGGTACTTTAAAGAAAACTAAGAGCGAAATGAAAAATGGTGGTATAACATGCGCCATGAAAAATGCCTTCGGAGGGCTCCTTACAAAGAGGCGGCATTTTAGCCATCAATTCATATCTGAAGTCCTCGTTGACCTTTTGATTATCCAAAAACAGATTCATCCAAGCATTTTAGCTGTAGTAGATGGTACGGTCTGTGGCGATGGTGCTGGACCAAGAACAATGATTCCACGTATTAAAAATTATTTACTTGCGGGATACGATCAAGTTGCTGTCGATACTATTGTAGCTAAAATGTTAGGTTTTGAGCCGTTAAAATTGCCTGCTATTAAAATAGCCCACGATGAAGGTTTAGGTTGTGGAGATTTCGATCAAATAGAAATTATCGGTGAAAACATATCTAATATTAATTGGAATTTTAAAGTTAAACGTAGTATTGTAATTTGGGGCGATCAGATGGTTAGAAAAGGAAAATTGAAATTCATGGAGAAATTATTACATAATAAAATATTTTTCGCCGGACCAATTTTAGGGTCGTTAATTTTTCACGATATGCTGTGGTATCCAACCATCGGAAAGAGAATAATTAAAGATTTCATGAAAACAGAATGGGGTAAATTATTTACTGGCTACTCCGAAAGATTACCAGGTAAAATTAATAAGCGTGGTTAATCTTCTGGTTTAATTACTATTTTTTAACATGTTATCGTATTTAATTCTTTTTAGGTTAAATTCGTATTGAAATTAAAACACTAATTTTAATTCCCGTGGATCAAACCAATTTAAGGAGCTCTAATACCTTCTTTCTGTAATTAAACATTGATGCATTTTTTACCAATTTAAAATGAATTAAAAATTCAATAGATCCTCCCCCTCCTAAAAGCGGAGATCGCATGATTCCGTAAGGGTAAAAACCATTTTTTTCGCTCCAATTAATAAAAGTTAAAAGAATATCCTTAAGTTTCTCGGGATTATTGATTATTTTAAACTTATTTACTCCTTGAAAATCAGTTTCAAAGAGTGGTTTGATAAGAGCAATTAAATCACCATTTTTTTTCATTTTTTTTTTTATATTAGGGAGTATATCTCTTAAAGAGGCAAATGTTACATCAATAGTACATATCTCAACATTTTCTTTTAGATTTATTGGATCTCGTGCATCAATACCTAATAATGGGATTACTATATCCTTCATTTTTTCACATCTTAAAGATGGATGGAGGATGTCTGTAGCAGTATCAATTGCGTATGTTTTTAAAGCACCATGTTTTAAAAGACAATCAGTAAATCCTCCAATTGAAGCACCTATATCTAAACAAACTTTTCCCTTAACGTTAATTAAAAAATCCTTCAAGGCTGCCTCTAATTTTAGCCCCCCACGACCTAAATAAGGAAATTCTTTTTTTAATAGAATATCAAGGGAATTATTTATCTTTTTTCCCGGTTTAATTATTATTTTTCCATCAACGAGGACATAACCATTTCTTATTAACCACTGAGCCTTTGCCCGGCTTTCCGTTAACCTCCGCTCTACAAGTAGTAAATCTATCCGCTCTTTCATGTTCCATTTTCTGATTAATTATTCCTAAATGAAATAAACCTCAAATTATTTATAAGAAATTCGATGATAAAGAACTTTTATTAGGAGTTTAAATTTTTAAATTTAAAAAATTATTATATGATAAGTATAACTGAATCCAATTCATTTTTTTCTAAAAAAGTAAATATAAAAAAAAAATTTTATAATAAAGAACTTTATTTATTACAATACTTTCGTCAAAAAACAAAAATTTATCCAGAAAATGTTATAGTTCTTCGAAATTTTATCTTTTTTTTTGTTAAAAACGAAAATTATTTTAAAGCAAAGAGATATTTGAAAGCTATTAGAAAGCAATTACGCTCCAAAATATTAATAATTAGAGCTGAAAATACTTTAATCAAGCTATTATTCAGCTTTTTTCCCGATTTATATATTCACGATATAAAATTAGATATTATAGAAAAAAACAATGGGAGAACGATAATAAATGTTTGTTTTCTAACTTATGAAGAAAGAGGAGTTGCTATTGGGCGTAATGGAGATTATATTAAAGCCATTAATGTGATCTTTGAAAAATATATAACTTCTGAAAATGATAGGTTCCCAATTTTAATAAAATGTGAAATAATTGACTTTTAACTCCAATAATCTATAAGCCAGAAATTGCCACGACTTCTTAAAAAAAAAGCCTGTCAAGCAGTTTTCCATGAATTAGGAATCCACTTGCTTTAGATAGTAGTAATTCAAGGAAAATGACTAAACTCTTTATATAGTTCAGAGATCTTCGGTATAGTTCCTTTAAAAATCACTCAAATGTTTCTATAACTTTTAACTTATTTAATCTGGCGATTTCAATCTTATTAGTCAAATCCGTAGCTATTTTACTAACAAAAAATTTGAGTGAAGCATATTTTCCATATTTCTTATAAATAAAACGGAACAGAAGCGTCCACAATATCATTATAGGAATCACATATAACCAGATTTCTACCGCATTAAATCGAGGCGGAAAAAGGAAAAAAAGTAAATCGTGAGATAGAAAAATCGTGAACGAATAAAATGAATAATAATAAATGACCTTATAATTCTTCTTAAACTTAAATTTTCCATAATCTTTAAGATATATCAAAAAAGAAATTAACAGAAATTCAATCCCTAAAATAAACATGTGAGAAGAAAAAGTCTGTTTATTGTTAAAATTAGGAAAAAGATAGATAATCCCAAAAATAACGAGAATCGTGCCCCCAATCATGCTAGGTATAAACATTTTCTTTTTTAATAATTCTTTTCGTTCATTTTGATCTTCTATATTAAAGATCTCAAATAGCGTTTCTCCTATTACCGTCCCCATTAAGAGAAAGGGAAAATAGCCAAGAATTATGTTTTGATCAGGAGTATTATATAAAAAATAGAATAAGACACCGAGTAAAGTTTCTTGTCCTTGATAAGGTAACAACCAAGCTAAAATAAATTCATTAGCTATCCAAGTTACAAAACAAAGAAATATTCGAAACACCTTTGAGGTCTTGAGTAAGGGCCACGCCATCATGAGGGAGATAGAAATCGTCTGGATGACAAACCAGAGCCAAATTCCGGGGAGATTCATGAAAAGTACGCCAAAAAAATTCCATATGGTTGAGATAAAAAAAATAATTAAAGCCCGAAGCAGATACTCGTTTCTCACAGTGTTAAAATTAAATTCTTCAATTTGGCTAGCTTTGAGTAATCTACTCTTATATGAAATGGCGGCACTAACACCAGATACAAGCAAGAAACCGCCCCCACCTATGGGTGCTCCAAAATTCCAAACTATTTCATATAACCAATAATCAGTGCGTAAAATAAACCATTCTATCATATGCCCAAAAGTCATGTAGAAAATACATAATCCTCTAAAAATATCAATAGATTCTAGTCGTTTCATTTTAAATCCAATATCCCTTTTAACAAAAATTTAAACAATATTCAAATCTATATTCGTTTCTCAATTTTAAAAAAATATTATCTTTAAAAATTATTCAAATTTATTAAATCTTTTAAAAGGTATTCTTTTTCTTTTCATGATTTAAAATTTCTTATTTGAATTAAAAATTGGATTTTAATAACAAATTTTAATTTTTTTCTTTAATTTTTCGTGCTAATGCAGAACTTAATCTTCCAATTTGTACTTTTATGGAAGCGCTCCCTTTCCATTTTTTATAAATTGCTCTCAATAGAACCCCAATTAAAGCAATTGTTATTACACTGCTAATTAAGGCATTTAACACGTTTAATTGACCAAAAAATGCTAAGAATAATAAAAAATGGGCAAGATAAACTGTTAAGGAATAATAAGAGAAATAAAATATGAATTTATAGCTTTTCTCAGTCTTAATGATTTCAAATTCTTCAATACCCAGTAATACTGAAATTAAGATTAAATGAATCCCCAAAGAATAAACCAACCATGAAAAGCTTCGGTGCTGTAAAAAAGCAGGAAAATCAAGAAATACATCGTTAACAAAATGCGTTTCTTGACCTGAAAAATTAAAAATAATACCGAACATTATTAATAATGCCCCCATTATTAATGAGGGTAATAAGAGCTTATTTTTTAACGCTATTCTCCTTTCTTTTTGATTCTTTATGAGATAAGTATCAAAAATAACATCTCCTATAACTGTTCCTATTAAAAAAAAAGTGAAAAAGGAAATTAGAGGGTCTAGATCTAAGGAATTGTATAGAACATGAAATAAAACGCCATAAATATTAAGTTGCCCTTTAAAATTTATTAAAAAATCTAACATGAAGTAATGAATAATCCAAAAAATGGCTCCAATGAGGATCCTAAAAATTTTTGAAGTCTTTAACAGTGGCCAAGCCATGAAAAGTGATAAAGCTACTGTTAATAAAATAAAATATTTCCAAATATCTCTATAAATATTAACCGCAACCCCAGTAAGTATATTGTATATCATTGCAATTGTTAATATAATTAACGCACGAAAGATATATTCGTTTCTTATCATTTTAATGTTATATTCTTCGGTAGTTTTAACTTTTTCAAGCCTATTTCTATAAGATAACATGGTACTCATTCCTGCAACGAATAAAAATGCACCTGAACCTAAAACGTCCCCTATTGCTCTTAGAACTATAAAAAAATTAAAATCTTCACTTCGTATCCCCCAGCCAATCAAATGACCTATTATCATCCAAATAATAGATCCGCCTCGCATTATATCAATACTCTTTAATCTCTTCATTTTCAATGCAATCTCTTAACAATATTTGATGAGTTAATTATTTAAAAATTTTAATTGTTTAAAATTTTTCCACACCATAATTTAATTAATTTTACTATAGAGTAATAGAGTATTTTTTATTTTTCTTTTTTTCCTCAACCATTCTTGCTAATTTTAAACTAATTCGAGCAATTTGTACCTTTATGGACGCATTATCCTCCCACCTCTTATAAATCATTCTCAATAGAAGTCCAACTAAAATTATCGTACATGTTATAAAGAACCAAATATTGATCTCATTTAATTGAACTAAGAAGAGGAAATATAATAGATTATGAGCAAGATAAATGGTTAAGGAATAATAAGAGAAATAAAAAATAAATTTATAACTTTTTTTAGTCTTTATAATTTCAAATTCTTCCAAGAATGCCAATGTCGATAGTAAAATCAGTTCTATCCCTAAAGAATAAATCATCCACGAAAAGCTACCTCTATTTAAAAAGTCAGGAAGTTCAAGCGTCCTATATCCAAAATTATATTCCATATTTATTTCAAATAAAATTCCAAAAATTATTAGAATTGTCCCAAATATTAATGAAGGTAAGAAAAGCCTATTTTTTAACGCAATTTTCCTTTCATTTTGGTTTTCTAAAAAATAAATATCGAAAATAATATCTCCCATAACTGTTCCTATTAGAAAGAAAGTGAAAAAGCTAAAAATTGGATCTAATTCTAAATTTGTGTATACAAGATGATATAAAACCCCATAAAAATTAGGTTGACCGCGATAAGGATATAAACACGCTAATATTAATTGATTGGCAATCCAAGTAATGGCTCCAAGAAATATCCGAAATATTTTCGAAGTTTTTAAAAGAGGCCACGCCATGAAAAGCGAAAAGGCAATTGTTTGTAAAATGTTCCAAGACCAAATTCTTAGAGGATTATTTAATATAATTGCAGTAAATAAATTAAAAATAAGAGCAATGATCAATATAAACAAAGTTCTAAATAGGTATTCATTTCTTGCCATTTTCATGTTATAATCGTCTTTAAATTCTGCTTTTATGCACCTATTCCTGTAGGAAATAGTGGTACTTACTCCAGCTATAAATAAAAAAGCAGAAGCCCCCAATGGGTCTAAAATGGCAAAACAAACCTCAGATAACCAAATATCTTCTCTTATTAGCCACCATGCCAATAAATGCCCCAAGAACATCCATATCATGCTTAATCCGCGAAAAATATCAATGCTTTTTATTCTCTTCATTTTAAATGGAATTTTTATTGTATCGAAAGCTTTCTACAACTATAATTAGATGTTTTTTATAATATATTTTATTATTCGTGAAAATCGTTTAATAAGGATAAATAGGATTTTTACTTTAGATGAAAAAATTTTACTAATTAATTTCTTTACAATTTTTTGTCATTTCAGGAGCTTCACTTAGAGATAATTTCCCGCTTAAAACTTTTTGCATTATTTCTTGCGTTGTTAATATCATCCTATTACCTTTTTTAAAGATTTCTTTATTAAAACCTTCCTCTTTTAACTTACTAAATTTAAATTGTTTAAATATTTTTGAATAATTATTTTGATTTATTTCAATCCCATCTCTTAACGCTAATATTAATGCGGAAGCCTCGTGTTTTGGCATGGAACTTTTCTTCTCGTTATCGTAGATTTTAATTTTTGAAGATTTAGCCTCATCTATTAAATAGATTTTTTTTTTTCTATTTTTATAAATATTAAAAATTTCTTTCACGAGATCGGTGGTCGTCTGTGGAACGCCTCCCCCAAATTTAAAACTAAGATGCGTGAAATTTGAATTTTTATTTTGAAGCGTATTCACATATTCTTTAATTTTTTTGATAACATTTTTTGGATCATAAATCGTATGAGAATTCAAATAATAATCGTCTAAAAAAATAACTAATCCGATTTGCTTAGCACCGGGATCTATAGAAAAAGTTAATTTAGAATAATCTTTCACGTGCCCTATCCGATACGCCGCTAATATCTTTAAATAATATTGTTTAAAACTATCTTCTTTTGCATAAGATAAAATAATCGCGTTTTTTTTATCGTTATTCTTAATTTTATTAATTTCTTCCAATGTTGTAAGAATTAATGATGGAATATTAGGAATTTTGTTCCATAAATTTAAAATTTTGAATTTTATTTTTTTTTCAGTTAAGACCTTATTTAATTTAAAAAAAAAAAGCGGATTTTCCGTTAAGATAAAGATTTTTATTCGCAAATTATGAAATATTAATTAATCCTAAAATTAAAAATTTTTAATTATATGAATTTTCCTGCTGCTAATTTAAACGAGTATTTTAATGGTTTTGAAGAAGGAGCCCAAAAAGTCTCTGTTTGGGGCGATTTTGGTGTTGGAAAAACTACATTTGCGCTTCAAACTGCTATTAATTCAGCTAAGTCAGAGAAGAAAGTTGTTTTTATTTATACTAAACCTAACTTTCCTTTCGAAAAAGTTGGAAACATGATTCAAGAAGAATCGATAGATATTCTAGATAATATAATCTTTATTCAACCTAAAGATTTTGATAATTTGAACACCATCGTATTTAATTTAGAATTTTTAATTTTAAAAAATCTTAAAAAAAAAGATGCTCTTTTAAATTTAATTGTAGTAGATTCTATCACCGATCTTTATCGATTAGAATTAAACAGAGAAAAGAAAGAAAAAAATTTTAGCCTTAATTATCAATTAAATCAGATTTTAGCAAATTTATTGTACTTAAATCATTCTTATAATATCGAAGTTTTAATTGTAAATGAAATTAGTCGCATGAATCAAGATGG
>JAUWRB010000012.1 GCA_030610785.1 Promethearchaeota archaeon
CCCGCAAATTTGGCTTGCAAAGCTTTTATTGCATCAACTTCAGTAACAATTACATTAGCCCCTAATCCTCTAGCTCTTAATGCCATTCCTGAGCTGCACTGCCCGCACCCTGCAATCACAACATTTTTTCCTGCGAAGAGAACATGCATGCCGTATATTGCAGAAACAATGCCTTGTCCCGTTCCTAACTCGTTATCAAACTGGTTTTTACATCGCGCATCATTTACAGGAAAGAGCGGGACTTTTAACATTCCTTGTTTATCCATCGCTTTAAATCTCTT
Source organism: Promethearchaeota archaeon (assembly GCA_030610785.1). GTDB lineage: Archaea > Asgardarchaeota > Lokiarchaeia > Sigyniarchaeales > SOKP01 > JAUWRB01. Next base: position 282 of record JAUWRB010000012.1, read on the forward strand.
AACCCCAGTTGTAGTTTCTTCTTGACATGCGATTATCGTGCCATTTTCAATCAACTCTGGAAACTCTTTATGAGCAGTAACAATCATATCTGCACCATCGTCAATTAAAATATTAGGCTTAGCTTTAAGACATTCTCTAATGCACCAATAAAACTCTTCATCTGTGTTTCCGTGCCATGCAAACACATTGATACCTTCTTTGATTAGAGCCGCACATACATCATCTTGAGTAGATAAGGGATTACTACCACATAAATAAACTTCTGCACCTCCAGCTTTTAGTGTTCGCGCAAGATTTGCAGTTTCTTTTGTTACATGTAGGCATCCTGCAATTGTTATACCTACTAAAGGTTTTTCTTTCGCGAACCTTTCACGAATAACTTTGGCTGTTATGGGCATTTTATTTTCTGCTATATATAACGCTTCTTTTCCCTTTTCTGCTAGACTCTCATCAGCGATTTTATAATTAACCATTTTTTTCACTTTTTTTGTAACATTTAAATATTAATCTGTTATTATTTTATAAGTTTAAGTAAAATATAAAAGCATTTTTGGTTGAGTGCAAATATTTATATATTAAATTTAACATATTATTAAATATTCCTAAAAAAAATGCAAAATTGTAATATTATGAGTAGTATTAAAGATCGGGTAGAAGCCCAACGATTTATCAAAAACTTAAGTGGAGTTTCCAAATTTATTATTTCAAAAAATTCCCGTGCGATAGGTTTATCAAGGCAAACATATCAAAACAAACTTGATAGTTTGAGGGAACGAAAAATAATTACTAGTTTTACTATTAATATAAATCCAAAAATACGTCCCAATAATTTGAAATATGTAATGCTTGAAATTAAAACCAACCCAAAAGAGCCTCAACTCATGAAGGAGTTGCTTAAGATCCCACAATTAAGAATGCTAGATGGGATTATTGGAGAATTCTCTCTATTTGCCTTATTCATTTTTAGGTCTCCTGAAGAATATTATGATATTTTAAATACTATAGACAAAATAATGGCAAAATCATATTTCAAGAAGTATCAAATTATTGACACTATCAAGGTATTTAAGACAAATGGAATCAGCTTAGAAAAATTGGATGTTATTGTTAAAATTGAAGTTGAAGATTCAAAAAAAATAGATTTGAATCAAATAGCTCGAAAATATACAAATATGAAATATAATCCAGAGAGATTTCCATATCTTGTGATGGAAATTGAAACACCACATGCAATCGTTATTATTGAATCTAAAGGAAAAATGAAATTGACAGGCCTTCGTAAAGCCACAGAAGCACCAAGAGTTATCGAAGAAGTATTAAAAAAAATTAGAGATGCCGGAATTAAAGTAGTTAATGCTACAATTACTAGTCAAAAAATTGATGAAATTGATGAATTTATTTTAGAAATTTTGCGAGAAGGGCAAGGATTTAAACCAATATCTACATATGAAATAAAGAATATCTTAAAAGAACAACATGATATTGAAATTTCGCAATCAACCATTCATAATAGAATCAAAAAACTTGAAACTAATAACGTTATCTTAAATCATACAATAAAATTCTGCCCCAAAAAAATTGGTTTTAAAGGAAAATATCTTCTCCGGATTAAGCCAAAAGATCCTTCAAAATATAACAACCTTGCCTTAAAATTAGTAAAAAAAAAAGAAATAACAGAGTTATTTAGAATAGGTGAACAATACGGATTGTTTGCAATTGTTAGAGTTAAGGAAATCGAACTTTACGGAAAATTTATAAAAAAATTATACGAATCTGAAGAAATCGAAGATACATTTACTAATTTTATTTTAGACGAATTAAAACCCTATACAAACTTTCTAGTTTTTTAATCAACCTATAATCCACATTTCGCTCTTACTTCTTCTTCTGAATAAATTCGGTCACATTTAACGCAAAAACATTCTCCTGATTCATTAAAAATGAATAAATTACCACAATCAGGACATTGAATTTTAATTTCTCCATAATTAATACAATTTTTTTTCGGACTCTTACTATTCTTATTAATACTACTATCTATTATTTTTGAAATTTTAATTTTTCACCTTTAGAAGTATTGAATTAATACAAATAAATTTATTTTAAATAGTCTTAATTTCAATATATATAAAGAAAAATTCCCAATATTTAGATAAAGAGGAACTTAATATTTTTCGAGATATTTTAGACTTTATAAAGATCCAAAATTCAAATAAAATCGCCATAATTGATATTGAAACGACAGGTTTAAGCCCTAATCATGATTTGATAGTTGAATTAGGGATAGTAGAATTAGATTGGGCTACAGGAAAAACAATAGTAATATTTGATACACTAGTTAAAGAATTCAGGTTCAGCGAAGAATTTCGTTATTCTTGGATTTTTGAAAATTCTGATTTAACATTTGAAGAAGTGAAGGAGGCTCCAGAATTTGATAAAATTTCGCATGATATACAATTAATTCTTAATAATTATCAAATTACAGCATTTAATAAAGCATTTGACCTTGGATTTCTAAAAGCTAGAGGTTTAACTATACCACATGAATTACCGTGCGTAATGATTACAGCAACAAATATAGTAAAAATCGAAGCACCTTGGAAAAATGGTCCAGAAAAATTTAAATGGCCTAAAGTTGAAGAAGCTTGGAATTTTTTTTTTCCTAATATTAACTACGATGAAAAGCACAGAGCCGCTGATGATGCTATTCATGAAGCTCAAATACTTAATGAAATTATTAAAATGGGATTATTTTTTGAATAATTTGAATTTTTAAATGAGATGGAAATACTATGATTTTTTTTGAATTAATATCTAAAAAAATTGGATTTGCGAGAGTTGGTCGATTTTCAAAATCGATAGCTCTTAAAAAATTCATAAAGACACCACATATTGTTATACCAATCAATAAAAAGTTAATAAACCAGTTAAGTTTTATTGAAGAATTTGAAGAACAAGGTTTATTTATAATTTTTAAAGAAAAATATTTAAAAATGGAATTATTTTGGGACAAATTTAAAAACATTAGTTTATTATACACGCACACAGGGACTTTGGAGAAATTTCAAGAAATTATAGTTAGAAATTTAGAAATCTTTTCTAAAGATAATGTTATAGCAATTATCCCATTTAATATTCCAACTACTACAATAAGTAAGGAATTTGCAAAAAGAGAAATTGAAAAATATATTTATATTGCTAATAAAATATTGAAAAGTAATCCAAATCTTAATTTTGGTTTATCATTAAAGATATTTGATCATTCAGAATTATTTAATTTGTATATTTCAATAATTAAAAATAACGAGAATATCAGGATTTTAAATTTAGTTGATATTTTTGATAATTTTAGCAATTATAGGAATATTTTAAAAATTATTATTCAAATCAAACAAGAACTAGATAATAATTTAGTTTTAATGGTTTCCGGCAGAATTACACCGAAATTTTACCCCATATTAATTTACTTAGGAATTGATTTAATCGATAGTTCATATTTATTGTATTTATCATCCGAAAATTTTTACGCTACAATAGAATATTTACTTCCAATATATAAAATGAAATTTTTACCGTGTTCTTGCGTTGCTTGTGGAGGAAAATTAAAATTTCTTTTAGAAGAGAAGTACTCGTTAGAGAAAATAGATTTGCTTTGCCTGCATAATTTAATTACAGCAAGAAATTATTTGAATAAAGTTAAACAATATTTGATTACAGAAGACTATCGTGCTTTCGTAGAAAAATCTTCTCTTGATAATATAAACATGATTTCCATGCTAAAGCTATTAGATAAGCGTTATTTTGAAATAATTAGATATGAAACACCTCTTATACAAGAAAATAAAAAGATAAATTGCCTTGGTCCATCCTCTTATTATAGACCTGATTTTCAAGAATTTCGAGAAAGAACTATAAAAAATTTCGAACCAGAACCATCAACCAGGTTGATTTTATTACTCCCTTGTTCAAAAAAAAAGCCATATTCAGAATCTAAATCACACAAACAATTTCTAAATGTAATAAGAAATTTTCCAGAGTTTCCTGATTTTCAAGAGATTATCCTAACTTCACCACTCGGTGCAATCCCGAGACAGTTGGAAAATGTTTATCCAATAAATTCCTATGATATTTCTGTTACTGGAGATTGGGATCACGAAGAATTAAATATCGCCTCAAAAATGCTTATACGATTATTAGAGAAATATGATGATAAAAATATTCCCATTATTTGTCACCTTGAAGGGGGATATCTTGAAATCGTTAAAAGAGCAATGGCTAAGCTACCATTTAAGTTTTATTTTTCTGAAATTCACGAAAGAATCACGTCTAAAAAATCTTTAATTTCACTTCAAAATTTAATTCAAGAGAATAAAAATAAAGTCATGCCTAAAAACGGCTTTTCAAAGGGAGATTACTTGTCTAACACATGGACGCGTAAATTTATTAAAATCTTGGATTATCAATTTGGTGCAGGTTCGGGATTAAAAGTAATTATTAATAAATTGAATTTAAGAAAAAATAGAAATAATACTCGCATTGAATTAATAGAAGCCAATTCAAGAGCTCTTTTGGGAGTATTTAATAAAGCAAGCGGATTAATCGCGTTAACAATAAAAGGAGCAAGAAGATTAGAATCGTTTTCCACTTCAAGTACTATTGTGTTCAACGGCGATGAATTAAGGGGAAATACATTATTTAGAGCGGGCATATTAGAATCCAGTCAAAATTTAATCCCTAATAATCAAGTCTTTATCTTAGATCAAGAGAAAAAGGATATTATTGGAGTCGGACAGTTAATAGTTGGTTCGAACTTTATTAAAAATTCAAAAACAGGGAGAGTAGCAAAAATCCATGAAAAATGTAAATAATATTAACAATAATTTTAATATAGCTTTAACCGATAAGATTAAATCACTTAGAACGAAATCATTAAAGAAAAAGAGAAAATTTTCTAAAGAGCAATTAGAAAAACCAGTTGCATTTTGGACAAAAAGAGAGAGGCTTATTAATGAAGTTGGAAAGGAATTAACAATTATTCTACGAACGAGAGGGTGTAGTTGGGCTTTAGGTGAAACGGGAGGCTGTTCCATGTGCGGATATGTTCAAGACGCGAACATCGATCATGTTTCATCAAGTCAGATCATCGCTCAATTTGATCACGCACTTCAAAATAAATTAAACGAAATTGAAACTGATAGCGATAATTATGTTATTAAATTATACAACTCGGGTAGTTTTTTTGATGATTCTGAAATAGAAGAAGACGCTCGAAAGCATATATATGAAAAAATTGCCGAAATAAAAAAAATAAAAGAAATCGTAATAGAGTCCCGAGTAGAATTTCTAACTCCTGAAAAAATAGCTGGAATGCAAGAATTCTTAAAGAAAAAATATGTAGAAATAGGAATAGGTCTTGAAACTACAAACGATTATATAAGAAATGAATATATCAATAAGAGTTTATTATATGACGATTTTGTGAGAGCTTTTAAGAGATGTAAAGAAAAAGGCGTAGGAATAAAAGCCTATTTATTATTTAAACCGCCATTTCTTAACGAACAAGGCGCAATAGACGATTGCATCGCTTCGGTTAGAACGCTCATCAATTTAAAAGTGAATACGATATCAATTAATCCCTTAAACATACAGAAAGGTTCACTCGTGGAGCATCTGTTTTATCAAAATAGATATAGACCTCCCTGGTTTTATTCACTTTTTAAATGTTTAAAAAAGGCAATAAGGCAACAAGAAGAACTTCAAATGGTACGAATATTATCCGATCCATCAGGCGCAGGAACAAATAGAGGAATCCATAATTGCAGGAAAAGAGAGTGCAACGAAAAAATGAGAACAATTCTTAGGAATTTTGTACATAATCAAAATATAGAAATATTAAAAAACATAGAATATGATTGTCCGTGTAAAAAAAAATATAAAACTCAAATTAATTTATATTAAAATTGAATTCTTTTTTAGTAATTTGAACCAAATTAATTTATTTTTTGATTAAATATATTGAATGGATATTTTTTATCTTTTTTTTTCTAAGAGGCTCTTTATAAAGAACCCATTAAAAATGTAAATCTTTAAATACAAACGACAAAAGATATATTTTAATTTGAAAAATCGGGAAAATTGGGTAAAATTAAATTTTTTTTATTATATTGGGAAATCTAAAAAACATCAAATATTTAGAGCAAAGAAATGGAATAAAAGCCTCGAAAAAATCTTAAAAAAGCCTATTTTTAACGAAAAATACGAGATTCAAGGAAAAGTAAAGGATATCTTTGGTCCTATAAATTCACCTTTTATTTCTATTAAAATTTTACCTAATATTGAATTTAACCCACATGACAAATTTTTTGCTAAAATACATTAGTTTTTTTTAAAAAGATTTAAAAAAAAGGATTTCTTAAAAAAGGTGTAAAATATTTCAAGTTGGAAAGAAGTTAATCCTGAAATCGAAAATCTGAACATGGATGGAAACATTTGTGCAGAATGCGGTAAAAATATCCTATTTGACGATAATAGAGGATTAATAGTATGTGAACATTGTGGTTTAGTACATTCCGAAAATACTATTGACCAAGGTCCAGAATGGCGAGCTTTTGATGCTGATCAGAGAAAAAAGAGGACAAGGACAGGTGCTCCCATGACCTATATGATTCACGATAAGGGCCTGAGTACGATGATTGATTGGAGGAATCGTGATATCTTTGGTAAAGAAATACCATCAAAATTAAGAGGACAAATTTATAGACTGCGAAAGTGGCAGAGTCGAATAAGGGTATCAGGGGCAACCGAAAGAAACTTAACATTTGCTCTTTCCGAACTTGATCGCATGGCATCCAATCTCGAACTTCAAAAAAATCTACGCGAATGCTCGGCAAAGATTTATCGAGACGCTGTAGGGGCCCATCTTATTCGGGGTAGAAGCATCGAGGGCGTAGCTGCTGCCAGTTTATATGCTGCATGCAGAATTTTTAAAATCCCTCGCACATTAAAGGAAGTTGCTGAGGTTGCTAGAGTTGATAAAAAAGAAATCGGTAGATCTTTTCGGTTCATTACAAGAGAACTTAAATTAAATTTAAATCCTACAAAACCACTTGACTTCTTAACGAGATTTATTTCTGAACTTGAATTATCTCCAAAGTGCCAAAAAGTGGCTAAAAAAATCATTAAAATGGCGGAGATTCGTGGATTAACCTCTGGAAGGGGTCCTACAGGCGTATGTGCGGCTGCAATTTATGCGTCGTCAATATTGAATCAAGAAAGAATAACACAAAGAAAGGTTGCTAAAATCTCTCAAGTTACCGAGGTTACTGTAAGGAACCGCTTTAGCGAGCTAATAGAAAACCTGAATCTGGGAATTCCTTTAAAGTCAAAATAAATATTTTAATTATGAAAATTAAAGAGTAATAAGTTTCACGCAAAATTTCTTCTTATAGTAATATTGAATGTTACAGAAATAATATCTTTATGATATTGCATTTAATGACTCATTTGTTCTATTTTTTATTTATTAAATAAAAAATTATGGATAAAGATATTAATGTTAAATGAGATTTTAACAGAAAAAAAAGTGAATTTTTTTCTTTCAAAAATAGAAAAAAATTTTCCAAATTTTATTGCCGGAGTCATTACTGATCGTCACGGATTTATATTAGGAACGAAAATCCCCCTAAACTTTCATATTAAAGAAAATATGATGGCTTTATCCGCTATTGCGAATAGAAAGAATTTTTTTAATAATTCAGAGTTTTTAAAAGTTAGAAGAGATTTGGATAAATCTAAGAACTTCAAATTGTTTATATTATTAAAAAAATCTAATAATGAATTAAGCCAATTTAAAATATTGAAAAGTATTATTGAAGAACAAGAACTTTTTTAGAAAAGAATTAAAAAAATTATTTCGTTGCGTGCAATAGAATAAAAAATTGAAAACTTAAATTTTTATATTAAAAATTTTATTTTATAAATATAGACTATAAGGGTTTAGTTTTTATAGATTCGTTTATAATTTAAGAAAAAAGCAAAAATTTCAGACAGCCTATATGGTTGCGCTGAAAGTATTGATTCGTATGCCATTCACTTCCGTCTGTAAGCAGACTGTAAACGAATTTAAGAAAACATATTAAAATAATAAAAAAAAAAGTTCTTTAGGTGGAGATATTTGAGTTATTCTGAAGATGAGTATTTATTAAACAAGATATTAGGTACAATCATCAATAGTACGGCAGGATTAAAACATGCGATACTAATTGATGATACTGGAATAACAATCTTGAGTAAGTCCAAATTTAATCTTACTAACGATCAAAATATTTCAGTTGAAAAAATTGGAGCTATAGGTGGTGCTGTTTTTATTGCAGGTGAAGAGCAAGGACATATTCTTGGATATGGTGAAATAAATCTTCAAATTACAGAATATTTTAGTGGAATGATTTTTTCAGTTAAAGCGGGTAAGGGAGTCCTATGCGTGGTTTCTTCGGACATGAATGTACAAATAGGTTATATACGAGCGATTTTAAAAAAATGGGCACCCAAAATCGCAAAATTATTAGAAAGGTACCTACAAACCGATCAAGGCACTATTGATAAAGAATTAAAAGAACTCATGTCTTCAAACACTCTTAGCTTCCTATAAGGTTATTTTTTGATTTTAAAAAAAAATCAGCATATATTGTTGCCTAAAACACTAACACATTTTTCTCATTTAAGGGAGATACCGTAAAATTGAAAATGTTCTCTCGCGTCAGGCGATAATTTCTATGCCTTTTTGGGAAATAATCATATCCGCAACTTGGGTTGACTCATACCTCATTGCGTGGTACTTACCATTGCTTGGTTAAGAGCCCATATCATTTGCAGTAAAAGTATTGATTATATAAGCTCAAGATGTCCGCATTACATTGCACACATAATCATTTATTATCATATGAGTCCTCGAGAATGCCATATTCTTTCATTACTTTCCCAATTATATATAAAAAAAACAGAGTTATAAAGATTCGTTTATATATGAAAAGATGCTAGTCTGCTCGCAGATGGTAGAAAATTTATTATTAAATACTTCGATTTTTTTGAATTAAGTTAAGAATATCTTTATCGTTTCCTAATAATTTTTTAATTTTTGGTTGTATTAATCCTTCTCTTGGAGTGCCTTCAAAGAATTTTTCACCTTCGTTTAAGACACACATTTTATCAGCCCAATTTTCTACGAAAAAAATGTTATGAGTAGTAAATAAAATTGTCATTTTCTCTTCCTTTTTTAATTTCTCAATAATTTCAAGGTGGTTACAAACTGATTTGAAATCTAGGTTTGCAAATGGCTCGTCTAATATCAATAATTCAGGTTTCAACACTAATAAACCCGCTAAAGCTGCTCGTTTTTTTTGACCCCATGATAAACTAAACGGAGAAAAATTTCTATATTCAGTCAAATTAACTGATTCTAACGCCCATTTAACGCGTTTTTTAACTTCACTTTCGTCAAGCTTCAAATTTCTAGCTCCAAAACCAATATCTTCTTCGATTGTTGGAGCAAATAACTGATCGTCTGGATTTTGAAATAGAAATCCAATTTTTTGCCTGATTTTCCATAATTGTTTTTTATTTCTTGTAAGAACTTCGTCAAATATTTTAATCGTTCCTGATTCAGGTTTTAATAAACCAACTAATAATCTCAATAAAGTTGTTTTACCTGAACCGTTATTTCCGGTCAATACATATATTGAATTTTTCTCTATTTTTAAGGACAAATCCCTAATACTAAAATTTGAATTATAACTAAAGTTCAAATCTCGCACTTCTACGATAGAAATAATTCAAAAACCTCCTCGTATAAAGTTCCTAAATCAAAATAGATCAAAATAATGATTATAAAAAGAAAAAAAATCACCAAAACAACATCTAATATTTTAATATTTCTGGCGGCAAAAGTTAATTTACCGGAAAATCCTCTCATTTTCAGGCTTTCGTACAGCTTCTCGCCCCGTTCCATGTTCATTACAATGCTTTTTCCCATGACAAAAGCGTGAGTTTTTAATTTTTGCCAATAAGTAGTAATCTTTTTACCTCTTAATTCTTGAGCTTCAAGCATTTTTTGGTTTGAAATAGCTAATATAGGAATATAATGGAGCATTATTATCAAGGAACCAACAAAGATTGAGGGAATTCTTAATTTTGTAATGGCTTCTATAAATTCAGAATAAGTTAAAGACGAAAAAAAAGACATAAAAATATATATCGATCCTAAAATTCTTAAAAACATGAGTAATGCTAAAGATAAACCCTCTTTATAAATATTAATTTTAAATCCCAAGTTAAATTGATATGCCACGGTTTCTCCCACATATAATGGAATAAAAATTGTAATTAAAAGAATAAATGGAAGTACAACTCTAAATCTCGAGAGAATCTTTCATTTTTCGTTAGGTCCGTATCTTTTAATCCGTAAAATAATTTATATCCTACTCGCTTGACTTTATTATAAATTGTAAAGATTTCGAGTAATTTTTGCTCTTGCGAGGCTGTCGGATACAATTTAAATTTTATGGTCTGCTTCATCTAATTATCTCTATTAATTTATATATTTAAATAACAAAAATTTTTTTACGATTCTTTTAAAAGCTCTTTTTTTATTTTATTTGCTTTACTTCTTCCCTTTCGTTTTCCATAAAGCCGACTGCTAAAATGGATTATAATAGAAATCACGTCATCTATTATTTCCTGCTTGTAGTCAGAATCAACAGCATTAATAATTAATAATTCCGTACCAAATGAACTTAAAAATTCTTTTAACAAATCCACTCCAAATCTCGCTAATCTATCCTTATATTCTACAATGACTGTGTTGATACGATGTTTTTGACAATAATTCAAGAGTTTTAATAAGCCTCGTCTTTTAAAATTCATTCCACTGGCAATATCTTTATAGATACCCTCAATGGTAAAGCCGTTCGATATAGCAAACGATCTTAGTCTCTCTATTTGACGTTCTAAGTTCTCTTTCTGAATGGAAGTAGAAACCCTGCAATATAACAAGCACTTTTTAATATTATTTTCTCGTTCTTTCAATTCCATGAGTCGTTCAACTTCACTCCTTCGAAATCTACGATGTCCTCCTTTTCCAATAATAGCATCCATGTATCCGCTATTCGTCCAATTTCTTAGATTCTGAGTGGTGACTCCTAAGAGAGGGGCAACATCTCCAATTTTCAATAATCGTTCTGAACTCATGATATTTATTGAGATAAAAATTTAACTAAGATTTTAAAGGAATTTCAGAAATTTAAATCACTAAAGAGTAATAGTTTTTTGACTTTTACAAGTAATTATAAATTTTTATAGAATTTCAACGAACAGTTGAAATAATATAAATTGTTTACAATTTTTTACAAACACTAATATTATTTACTTTTTGAATTTATTGAAGTACTTTATTCCTATTAAAAAAATTATTGTTGAATATAATGCTAATAAGCCCAGATTTAATAAGGTTTCAAAATAAAATAATGGCTGACCGTTCAGTAACAAATTTTGTAATGCGATTACAGCAAACCTAGTTGGTATCCACGCTGCTACAGCTTTCATTCCTTCGCCAAAAAGTTCAATCGGTACAAAAATTCCACTTACCATTGCTAATGGAATGATTATGATCCATACTCCTCCACCTGCCGTGTCTGGATCTTTAAATACAGGTGCTAATGCAAATGCTAGCGCTAAAAGAAAAAACGAAAACACGAACATTGTAATTATAATACCTAAAATAGCATCTAGAGGGGAATATACAATAGGATTCCATCCAAAAAGCGTTAGTATAACGGCTCCTATACCGAATTGCATGAATATAAGTATTATGTTTGATATAATACTAGATAATATTATTTCCCAATTTTTAACTTCCGTTGATGATAAACGCTTGTAAATCCCTTCTTTTTTTTCACCGGTTAATATAACTAACGCAAATGAGAGTATTGTCATCGGTCCATATAATAAATAACCTGGCGCTGAAAATGTGATGTTATTGACTTCTCGACCAACAGTACTTTTTGTTTCAAAGGCGAGTTGAATTTCTACAGGATTATTATTAATAATACTTGAGATTATTTCAACGAGAACATTTTCAATTGTGTATTTAACCGCCGGTGAAAGCGTTTGTAGAAAATAAATATTAAATTCTGGTGATTCAAATGGAGTTGATTTAGCAATTTCTTCTTTAGAAATTATCGTTATATTTGACTTACAAGCACTATTAAACGTGTGAAAATAGTTATTTGTTAAAGATTCAATCGTTCCGGTGACATAATAATTTTTTGATTCAGTAGTATTTTTCCTGTACAAATAACTCATGTTGACGTTCCAATTATTATCCAAACCCTTTGAGAAATTATCGTTAATTTTTAGCATCACATCATAATCATAAGAATCAAAATCATTCTTGATTGCATTTCCTTGACCAGTTACATTAGTGAATTGAAATATCGAATAAGTTGTCTGAATTAAAGAATAATATAGTCCTAAAATGGAATATCCTTGGGTTGAGCTCGAATTATCATCGTCCCAAAATGCGATTCTTACATAAGAGCGTTTCTCGAGATATTCTTCAAACCCGTCAGGAAAACAAATATAAGCCGAGATAGTACCATTTAAAGAAGCATCTTTGGCTTCTTTATTTGAACTATAGTTTATTAAGCTAATTCCCGTAATATTATCTTGTATTATATTATTAACATAATCTAAATTCAAGTGTGGATGAAATTTATAATTTGCCGTAGTAGTGTCATTATTAACCCAACCAACATTATAAGTTGTAGTTGTATCTTCAAAACTCATTCCCCCAAAAATTAGCCCCATTAAAGTATAATAAACAATTGGGATTATTATTATAAATCCAATAGATTTTGGATTTCTAACAAATCTCAAGAGATTTTTTTTTATTAAAACTATTAATCTTACCATTTTTTAATTCCTCCAATTACACTCTCAACGATCTTCCCGTTAATGTTAAAAAGACATTCTCTAAGCTATTTCTTTGAACTCCAACGTCAATAACTTGAAGGTCGTTGCTTGAAAATCTTTTTATAATTTTACCTACTTTTCCTAGACCGTCCATAGCACTAATCCTAGTAATCATTTCTTCTTCAATATAATTAGCGTCCAAAACAAAATCAAAAGTTTTAATTTCATTAATACTTTCCAAAAGTTTTTCTTTAGGGCCTTCGGTTTTAAAAGTTAATAAATCGCCTTTTCCTATGGTTTCTTTTAAATGCTCTGGTGTGCCTTCGGCAATTATTTTTCCGTGGTCAATAATAGCTAAACGGTCAGAAAGAATGTCAGCCTCGTCCATATAATGAGTTGTGAGAAAGATTGTTTTATTTCTAGATTTTAACTCAAATATATAATCCCAGAGCATTCTACGGCTCTGTGGATCTAAGCCCGCTGTTGGTTCGTCTAAAAAGAGAATGTCAGGATCGTGAACAAGCCCAATAATTAAATTTAACCGACGCTTCATTCCTCCGCTTAATTTTTCTGCTTTGGTTTTTCTTTTTTTTTCTAAGCCCACTTTTTTAATTAATTCAATAACTCGACTTTTTAAAATTTTAGAATCAATAGTATACATTTTACCAAAAAAAATTAAGTTTTCATAAACGGTGAGCTCGTTATAAAAGATATTTTCTTGCGTACAAATCCCGATATGTTTTTTAACTTCAGAAGCTTGAGTTTCAACGTTAAAATTCTCAACTTTAGCAATTCCGCTAGTTGGTTTTAAATAACAAGAAAGTATATTAATTGTTGTCGTTTTACCTGCTCCATTTGGTCCTAGAAATCCAAAACATTCGCCCTTCATTACTTGAAACGAAATTCCATCAACTGCTCTGACATCTTCGAAATATTTTTTAAGGTCTTCAACATCAATTGTCACGTGATTATCTTTTACTAATTCATTGCTTTTAATAATAAATTTTTTCATGAATAAAGGCCGATTACAAATATATTTAGAGATTGAAAAAAAAAATTCGATATAATGTATAAAATTATTAAATTAACAAAAAAAATGATTCCTTTAATTAAAATAAAGTATTATTAATTATTTAAAAAAGATTAATAGCCCATTTTTTGATAAATGAATTTAATTTTTTTCATCAAATCTGCATCTGTTGACATTAACAAATACACGATTAAGAATATACCCGGGTCTTCGGGCAGATTAGATGTAATTTCTAGGTGCATCTTAGCAGTTTTATTAAATGACAATAAATTTGAAAAAAAAATTCAAATTTGGATTTTTTTAGATAAACATGGAACATTTATATTTGATTCAGAGCTGTTAGAGTACGAGAATTTTCCAAAAAATGAATTATTACTAACAGATTATTTGGTGCGATTAATACAAAAAAAAAAATCAAGAATTGAATTCGGAGATAATCCTTTAAGAAAAGTACAAATTTCTGAAATGAGAATTATCGAAGCCTTAAAAAAATTTATTAACTCGGGTTATAATGTTTTTATTTTAAAGGAAAATGGACAAGATTTTTTCAAGGTTTTTCAGAAAATCCATTCAAAAAAAGATGTAATTTTTGTAATCGGAGATCAATGTGGCAATTTTTTAAATTCAGAAGATTTATTAACGCTGAAAATACCAATTTTAAGTTTAGGAACTCGCTCCTATTTAGCTTCTTCCATAATTCGATTGATAAAATTAAATATATTATAATTAATATAAAAAATTTTTTATTATATAGAACTTTTAAATGAAATAATCCATATTGTTATGGGATTTGAAATAAAATTGAGCTCGGTAGAACAAACAAATAATAAAAGGGAAAGACAAAAAGAATTCGCAAATAAATTTATTGATAAACCCGTAGAGTTCTTAATTAAACATGGCTTACATCCAAATATTCTCTCATACATGGGATTTTTATTTTCATTAGGAGCAACCTTTTTTATCGCAATCGGATCGATCCATTTTCCAATTTGGTTTTCTTGGCCTGTTCCTTTCTTATTGTTCATTTCAGGAGCATTTGATGTTTTTGATGGAGAAGTTGCTAGAAGAACGGGAAAAATATCCAAGGCTGGAGCTTATCTCGATTCAAATTTAGATAGGATTTCGGATTCAATTATTATCTTAGGACTAATTCTGGGAGGATTAATCAACTATTTTTTAGGTTTGGTAATTTTGTTTTTGGTAATCATGATTTCGTACACACGTGCAAGAGCTGAAAACGAAGGAGTTGATTTGGAAGGAGTTGGAATCATGGAACGAGCACAGAGGATTATTATCCTAATAGTTGCATTAAGCGTGGAATCTTGGGTTTATTTTTTATCTGTTTTTATCACAGGAGAACCTTTTACAGTTTTAATTCCAATTATTTCATCGATACAAATCACATGGTTTTTTCTTATTTTTATAATGGTCTATACAATATTTCTTCTGTTAACAGTTATACAAAGGTTTAGATTTACTTTTAAAAACTTGTTATTTTTTAGTGGTAGATAAAATATTTAAGTTTTGTAGAATTATTTTTTTAAAAGAATTATTTTTTTAAAAAAAACTCCATGCTCAAAAAAAGAAAAAGCGGTGGTAAAAGTTCCCAAAAAACGTAAAAGTGGCGGTAAAAGCGGTTCTAGTAAAGGACATTACGGAAATGTACAGTGCTCAAAGTGCGGGAGATTTGTACCGAGAAGTAAGGCAAAGGCAGTTACAAGGCGAACCAACTTGGTTGACAGTCGAATGTTCGGAGAACTTAAAAAGACCGGAACAATTATCATGTCCGGACAATCTCGTAAGTGGTATTGCGTGAGTTGTGCCGTTCATTCCCATCAAATAAGCCAGCGCGCAAAAAATGAGAGAAGAACTTAGATATTTAATTTTTTAAAAAATGAAGGGAGCGTATATATAATTTCACACTTATTTTTTTCAATAACTTCAATAATAGCGCGTATTAAATAAACATCCATTAATTCTGTTTCTGGTGCATAAATTTTAACCTTAGAGTCAGGCTTTAATTTAAGAGAATAATTTTCTGCAATTCCAACAATATTTTCATCAGTCATGATTTTAATGCCTAATAAACCTAATTCGTAGTGTGAGACAATAAATAAAATTTGATTATTTTTTTCATCTATTTTTTCGAATTTTACGACTTCCAAATATTCATCTCGCAATTCCTTTGGAAGCTTTGAATAAGAAATTACCTTTCTCTTTCCAGTAAGGTATGGGAATTTAGTGTAAAACAATTTATTAAAACTAGATATTTTTTTGATTTGTTCGTTGTATTTTTCAACATCTTTAACAGAGTAAGCTTTATTTAATAATATATCCAACTTTTCGGTCATATCTTCCGCAGAATAACCGTTCAATACAGTTGCTATATAGGCCCGCTTAAGTTTTTCTATTAAAATATCGCTCTTAAAAGATAATTTGTAATCAATCGAAATTTCTAAAGCTTGATTATAGAGATTTACTGCTATTTGAGAATGTCCTAGGGCTAAAAAATAATCTCCTAGCTCACTAAAAACAATAATCGCGTCAAGGAAATTCTTCTCAAGATCCATGTTCGAAATTTCTTCCATTATTGCCATTGCTGTACTTCTATTATCACCTTGGAGATAGATAGCAATCGCTTTTCCAATAGCACATTTTAATTTTAATCTTTTATCATTATATATTTCAGCAAGTTCTTCTACAAAGTTATAAGCATTTATACTCTGCTTGTAAAGACCGTGAAATAATAATATTAATGCTTTTAAGTAGTTTAAGGTCAAGCAGGTTTTAAAATTATGAATTATTATCGAAAATAACGCGGCTCTTTCGAGTGAGTCTATAGCAGCGCTGATTCTTCCAAGAGATACTAATAAAAAGGAACGTAAGAATTCCATTTTTGAGATTTCAGAGCATATTAACTGCTGGACAATCTCATAATCTTCTATCTTTTTTAATGTTCCTGAAGCGATTTGCAATAAAGAAATTAAAAATCCATTACCTTTTTTCAAGAACGAGACAGCACTTTTGGAATCATTTTTAACAATAGCTTCTCTCGCACGGACTATATATTCTCTCGAAATTTTTAGATTTTCAAGAAAATTTATTATATTTTGAACTTTTTCTTCCTCGCTTGTGGGAAGATTTTGATTTTCAATATATTTCTCTGCTATTTTTAGTTCTTGTGCATATTTAGAAGCGCCTATTTCAAATACTACGCCCTCAGGATTTTCTATTTCAATATCTTGGGAGACAATGCTGTTTTCTGTTACAGAAACGGCCCTAGATATTAACCATTGAATCTTGCGTTCAGCAGGGTATATTTTTGCCCTTTCTATTATGTAAGAAAGAGTATAATTTAAACTTCGCTTCCATATATCCTTAAAATATATCCTCAGCTGTGCTATAGATATGGTTCTTTGTATTTTCAAAATAAAACTTGAAAGAGAAAGAATGTTTATTTTTCCTTTAAAAATTAAATTAGTATTTTTTACTAATTTAAAGTCATCAGTAACGAGATGAACTTTAACTGAGCTATCCTCATCTAATAATCTTTTTGCTAGAACAATTAAAGAGAGATCAGGGTCTTGTGCTGGAAATCTAATATTATATTTATTAAGGTCGTCCTTGATTGTATCAATTTCTTTTGGAGATGTTTTCTCAATATTAACAATTTGCTTAAGTCTATTTTTATAAGAAGCTGGAGCTTTAATTTCGTTAAAAACTGTTTCTGAAATGAAGTATTGAAAGCTTAAATTTTTTGCAGCATTATTTAAATTAGTTAAAATGTTCTGTGCTTTTATTGCCATCATGCAAATGAAAAAATTTGCGTCAAAAACAATTATTTCTTTTCTTCGAGGCATGGAGTATCTCTTAATATTTTTTCTTTTTTACTTAATGTTAATTTTTTTTTAATTTAAGGATATTTATTATTATAATAAATTTTATTAATTTTATTCGATTCTAAAAAGCGTGATAAAAGATTAAGCTTATAAGCATAATTGGATTCTCTGGTAGTGGAAAAACGTATTTTATTGAAAATGCGATAAAATTATTAAAAGAAAAATTGAATTACAATGTATCAGTAATTAAAAACATTTATCACCATCAAATTGACGAAGCGGGTAAGGATTCTTACAAATTTAGTGAAGCTGGAGCACATTGTGTTATTACGAGAAATATTTTTAACGAAACAACGATTTTTATGAAAAAAGAAATTGATATGGAACAATTAATCGATTGGTTCTCAAAATATCCTTTTAATTCAGATTTAATTTTTTTTGAAGGTTTTAGGACATTACATTATCCATCCATCATTTGTGTTAAGGATTTAGAAGAGATTGAACCTCAATTGTTAAAAGACCCTCATTTATCAAAAGTCATCAAAATGATTTCGGGATTAATTTGCACTAAAAAATCCTTTAAAGAAAAATATTCCTATCAGAAAGATCTGCCTATAATTGATATAAAGAAAGATTTTAAGAGTTTTTTAGAAATTCTTAAAATAAAAGAAAAATCAAATTGAGAATAATTATTCTGAAATCTTCCAAAAAGGAGCAAGTTCCTGGCAGATATATTTAATTTCTTGTATTTTTTTTTTATCTTTGATATTTACTAGCATGAGTTCGCTTAATTTCTCGTATACTTCAACTGAGTTTTTAATATTTTTAACTGAGTTTTTAATAGTTAAAATAAAATTATTTAAAGGAATTATAATCTCTTGAATTAACCATTCTTCGAAAAAAATCAGGTCAGTAAAGGATTGAAAATTATAAATGGTATTAATTTTTACTAAATCATCAGTGGAATAGAAAAATTTATCCGAAATTTTTACCCCAAATTTTAATATTTCTTTTTTAATTTTATTTTTATTTAGAGTAATAATGTAATCTGGCCAAATATCGTCCGAAAAGTTTATATCCTGAAACATGAATAACTCCAGAACTCTTAAAGCAATATTTTTTCCAGTATATCGACTTCGTGGATCAATGAAATTATGTGAAGCCCCGTCTGGAGTGTCTCGTAGAAATATTTTATCGATTAGCACATAAAGCATTCTACAAATATGATCTGCTATAATATTAAAAGTGAATACATTATTTTGAGGATTTTTAGATAATTTTTTATTTTCTTCATTAATAACCATAAAAAATTTCGTGTTTAAACTTATTAAAAAAGTCCTGAATAATTCGTAATTTATTTGAGAAACTGACTTATTAAATATTTTTTTGAACACTATTTCGGAATTTTCAATATTAGACACAATAGAAAAAAATTTAATAAATTTTTCAATATTTTTGATAGAATTTGCGTTAATCCTGGTGTTTTCTTCTTTATTTTTACGATTTAACGTAATTCTGAAAATTTCTGGTAAATATAATAGTTTTCCTACCTCCAAAGCTTCAAGACCACTTCCAAAATAGTATTTCATGTATAATAAAAATAAATTAAATTGCGCTTTAGGAGAAGGTAGATTATTGGCTTGAAAAGTTGAGTATAATGTAGATTTTTTGTCAAGAAAATCAAATAGCTTAATTAACGAGTTTTTCTTCTCTTCTGAATAATCGAAATTATCTAAAAATTCTTTTTTAACGATATCAAGTTTAGAAAAATTTGAATCTTCAACTCTAGCACATACGAAGTTAAAAAAGTCCAATAATGGAGAAAAATTTTGCAATAACTTGCATTTCTTATAAAAATAATATAATAATTCAATTAATTTTTCTTTTGCGTTTGAATATTCCGTTAAAGCAATTTGAAATAATTTTTTTCTTCCGCGTAATAATTTTTCGTAATATTTTTCTGGAATTCCTTTAAATTGCTTAAAAAAATAATATAAGGCCATATCAAGATAGTAATTAAAGATTTCATCTTTACTATCTTTTATAATTATTAAAAAGTTTAAATAATTCCGTTTTCCATCGTATTTCATAATAGCGGCATCAAGGATAATATGAATTGGTTCTTGGATTATTTTTCTAATAATAGTTCCTAAAATTGCAATAATGAAAAAAAGATATTGAGCCGGAAATAATCCAATAGTGTTGCTATCTAACCTTTTAGAAATTTCCTTAATATAAGATTCCTCTTCTGAAGATAAAAAATAATTATATTCTAAAAAAAGGTTAGTATCGGAGATAAAATCAACGGAAACCTTTTCTAAATTCTCGGATTTAAATCCAAAAAAATTATCTAAATATGATTTAAAAAAATCTTGAAAATTATTATACAAAAAAGTCGTATATGTTTTTTTAATTATCCTTTTTTGGTTCTTAATTGAAAACTCTTCCCATTTTAATTTAATACCTTCCTTAAAATCGGTTAAATTTTTTTTCTTACGACCTAAAATCTCAAAAAATACATTTTTTTCCATACTAAGGTAAAAATCTTGTCCCTTAACCCTTTTTTTGAGAAAATCTAGAATATCGCGTAAGATCGAATATTCATTCTTATCCAAGTTCAATCAATTATTACAATAATCAATCTTTATTATATAATATAAATTTTATAAAATATAAATTTAATTCTAAATTTTATAATATAAATTTAATTCAAGATTAGGTAAGTAATGGAAGAAAAAACAAGTATTAAAATTAAAATAGAAGAAGCGCTTTTTGATTCAATTAAAAGAGCCACCACGATCGTACCTCTAGAAATAGAAATGGCCCTTTCAAATTTATTAAAAGAAGAAGATTCTGAAATTGCCGTTGTACAATTAAATTTAATGTTGGAAAATTTTAAATATGGTGCTGCGAAGGAGATTCCCATTTGTCAAGACACGGGTGTATTAAACTTTTTTATCGATTTAGGAAATGAATTTCCTATCATGTCAAATTTTAAATCTATTATCGAAAAAGCTGTATTAAAGGCAACTAAAACTATTCCTTTAAGAAGTAATAGCGTTGACCCAATAACAAACGAAAATCCTGAAAATAATCTTGGCTTCAATGTCCCTCCGATTTATTTGAATATTATTGAAAATTCTAGCGTATTAAAAATAACTGTATTACCAAAAGGCGGAGGCGCTGAAAATGTTTCAAGATTATTCATGTTAAATCCTTCAAATGGATTGGAAAAGTTCCAAGACATTATAATTGATGTAATTAAAGAAGCAGGGGGAATGCCTTGTCCTCCAATAATTTTAGGAATCGGATTGGGCGGAGATGCGACTTTATCAATGGTTTTAGCCAAAAAGGCGTTATTACGTCCATTTAATCAACGACATGCAAGAAAAGATATTGCTAAAATTGAAATTGAATTGTTAGATAAAATCAATCAATTAAACATTGGAGTAATGGGTTTAGGCGGTAAAATTACTTGCTTAGACGTGCGTATTGAAATTGCCATGCGTCATCCGGCGTCATTCCCAGTGGGGTTAATTGTTCAATGTTATTCACATAGATATGCTTCATTTGAAATAAATGAGAAAGGTGAAATATATAACGAGATATGACTTAAATCTTCCTGTCCAAGAAGAAGAAATCAAGAATTTAAAAATCTCCGATATTATATATCTAAACGGAGTACTTATTACTGCCAGAGACCAAGCACATAAGAGAATCATGGAATATATAAAAAATAACAAGGTATTGCCAGAAAGTTTTCAACGGTTAAAAGGCAGTGCTATTTATCACTGTGGTCCGATCATTAAAGAATTAAACCAAAAATACGAAATAATTTCCGGAGGTCCTACAACAAGCGAAAGAATGTTGTCAGAAAACGAAATTGTAAAATTTTTAGGAATAAGATTTATTATCGGGAAAGGAGGAATGACAAATTTAAATACTAAAGAAAACATGGTTGTTTATTTAAGCTTTACTGGAGGATGTGGAGCTATAGTTAATCAAAAAATTGAAAAGATAACGCGCGTTGAATGGATTGATTTAGGGAAGTGTGAAGCGGTATGGTTCTTGAAAGTCAAGGAATTTGGACCTTTAATAGTTGCACAAGCAAATGGAAGGAGTTTGTATAAGAAATAAAATAAAAAACATATCACTAAAGGACTTTAAAGCATAACAAATAATTTGAAAAAATTAGATTTTTTCATAAAATTTTTGTTATTTCATCAATTTCAGAATATATAAGGGGTTTAATTCTTCCGTTTTCTTCTTTAATTTTTAATTTTTTCTCTTTAGAGATAAAAATGCCAATTTTTTCGGCTACTATGTTGTTTTCTTTTAACATATTGATTAATTCATGAGATAATTTGTTTTCCACGGCAATTAACAATGAACCTGAAGCTATTGTACCCATTGGGTTTAAATTATAAAATTTACTTAACTCCAAAGGTTCAGGTAGAACATTTATTTTCTCTTTTTCAATTAACACGCCAGTGTTCGAAGCAATTGCCATTTCCGCTATTCCAGTAGCAAGGCCCCCTTCGGTGGGATCATGCATGGCCTTTATTTTAAAATATTTATTTGCTAAAAGGGCTTCTTTATAGACGCTCATGCCGGGATCGTATAAGTAATTTTTACATTTTTCTATAAATTTCTCTTCGTATCCGCTTTCCCGTAACTCACCTTCCTTTTCTCTACCAATAATCGATGTTCCTTCAATAAAAATACCCTTAGTTAAAATAAGAGCGTCTCCCGATTCTGCTCCTGAAGTTAACACTAATTTGTCTTTTTCGACTTCTCCTAATAAAGAACCAATAACTATGGGCCTATCAAGCCCGAGGGTAATTTCAGTATGTCCGCCAATCACAGTAACCCCCATAGATTTACAGGTATCATGAATGTTTTGGAAAATATTTTCAATTAAATATTCCGTTGTATTTTTTTCCGGTAACAATATTGTTGATTGAAACCATTTTGGCTTTGCTCCTGTACATACTACATCGTTAATATTGGCATTTACGGCGTAATACCCTATTTCATCAGTAGCGAAAGTAATGGGATCTGTCTTCGCCACTAAATAATTATCGCCCATATCAATAACAGCTGCATCTTCTCCGATTTTAGAACCTAAAATTACTCTCTTATCTTGAATATCTAGATCTGAAACAAAATCATGTAGCATTTTATTCAAATAATCATGTTTGAGTTTCCCTAAATTAAAAATTTTTTTTTTTTTTTCCATTATTCAAAAATTGACTTATTAATTTAACAATTACTTAAGATATTCTAATTAAGAATTGAATTGTATAAAGAAGGAGTTGTAAAAAACTTATTTGAAGAATTTTAAATTAGAGAGTTTTGAAAATTAATGATATTTAAGCTAAGGAATAAAATAATGGAGAATTATATTTAAAAGTAAAAAAAAAAATACCTTTTTAGTTTAATGAGAAAAAAACTTCAATTATATTTAAATATTAAAGACTCTGTAGTTTATACATTAAAACAATTATAATAAATTGAAAATGGAGTTTGGCAAAAATGGGTTTCGGAAAAGCTTTTGGAATAAGTATTGCTCTCTTTATTGGGGTTAATTTTGGTTTTGCGATACTTTTAAGCGCACTTGCTGGTACTATTGGTACCTTTTTTAGCTCTATGGCTAATATGACTATTCTTTCATCTGTATTATTTGGTCCTATAATATATTCTCCGGGAATTACTTGGTTATCGCTTGTTAATTCAATTATTACTGGATTCACGTTAAATACAATGCTATTATATATAGGTTATATTGTAGCGCCTTTATTAGCAGCTCTTATCGGGGGGCGTTTTGGAGAGGGAAAGGGTCAGTCTTTCGGATGTTGGTTTTTAACTGCCTGTATTAGCTTTGGAGTTGTTTTGGTAATGCAGATTATCTTTGGTGCTTATACGATTGGTTTCATAATTGAAATAATAATTTATGGTGTTATTAACGGATTCTTCTACGGGTGCTTTGCGTTATTGATGTCTTCATCCGATTTTTATTAAAATCGAGATGAAAAAAACTTATATATTTTAAAAATATTTTTTTTTTTCTCATTTTTTTAAACGGTTAATTTCAAGTAAAAATTCTTTATTTTTATAGAAGATAATTTCATAGATGTTTATAAATATGAATACCTAAATTATTACAAAATTTATTGAGACTTTTCCTTTTTAAATATTGATAAATATTAATGATTCTGAGATAAATTTTATAAGATAAATAATGGATTCAGGAATAGAGAAAAAAAAAGTTGGTGTATCAAAAGACGATTTAAAACAAAATGAAGCGTCTTATATAGAAGAAATAAATAAAGGGATAAATAAACATTTTAAGCAAGAATTTGGAAATGAAAAAAATGAATACATGATAATAATTAATGAAATACACTCTATTTTAAAAAATTGTACCAAACTAACCAATGAACAGAAATTAGATTATTGCAATAGCGAACGATACTTCATGAAATTATATTTAAAAAAAATCATTAAAAATTTAATAGTGAAAAGAACTAAGATATTTGAAAATTTTTAAGTTCAATATGATTAAATTATAAATTTATTACTAAATTTGTCGG
>JAUWRB010000070.1 GCA_030610785.1 Promethearchaeota archaeon
TCTTAACTCTTTTCTTTAATTGGCCCGGAGGAACATGGTCCCCACCTTCTGCAGATGAATATTTACATAGAATTAAATACATGCCTGAAAAGTGCTTACATACTATTAGCGTTATGGGGGAAAAGCAGACAAGAATAGCAACTTTATCGATATCACATGGTGGAAATGTACGAGTTGGAACTGAAGACTATCCTTTTATTAAAAAAGGAGTACCGGCAAAAAATAACGCAGAAATTGTAGCTCGAATGGTAAAAATTAGTCAAGAAATGGGGCGTGAAACAGCTACTCCATCAGAAGCTCGAAAAATAATAGGAATCTAAATTTTTTTAAATATTAGGAGTTGGATTTTAAAACGAAATTAAATGAGAAAGTAGCAATTATTACTGGAGCAGGAGCAGGTATTGGAGAAGCAACCGCAATGTTATTTGCAAGAGAAGGAGCACGAGTATGTTGTAATTCGATATCGGAATCTGCTTCAGAGGTCGTTGATAAAATTAAAAAACTTGGAAGTAACGCAATATTTGTTCAAGGTGATGTTTCAACGGAAGAAGATGCGAAAAAAATCGTTTATAAAACCATGGAATCGTATGGAAAAATTGATATTTTGTTCAATAACGCAGGAATTGTTATTCCGGGTAGTATTGATACAATTTCTACAGAAAATTGGGATAGAACAATGGCAGTTAATGTTCGCGGAGTTTATTTAATGTCAAAATATGCAATTCCTTTTTTAAAAAAAACAGGTGGTACTATTATAAATAACTCATCTTCTGTAGCCTTCAAAGGAGTTAAAGATCGAGCGGCTTATACGGCGTCAAAAGGAGCAGTTTTAGCCATGACGCGAGCAATGGCAGCAGATTATATTGAAGATAAAATACGCGTGAATGCTATATGTCCTGGAACAACAGATACTCCTTCTTTAGCGAAGAGATTAGCTAAATTTGATAATCCCGAAGAAGCAAGGACGCAGTTTATCGCTCGTCAGAAAATTGGTCGTTTAGGTACTCCCGAGGAAATCGCTGAAGGAGTATTATTTCTTGCGTTAAATAAATTCTGTACGGGAATTAGTCTTTCTATTGATGGTGGTATGACATTTTAAAAAAAAAGAAATAATTAAAAATTACTTTTTATTGCGTAGTCCAGCCACCGTCTAAGCGTAAATCGGCACCAGTCATGTAAGAGGACTCTTCGGTCGCTAAGAAGAGAATACCTGTGGCTATTTCTTCTGGTCTTGCCCACCGCCCCATGACTCCTTCTTCTTCAAATTCCTTTCTGACTTCTTCGTAGCTAACACCTCGATCTCTGGCCTGTTTTGCTACATCGCTCTGAAGCATTGGAGTATCTGTTGCACCTGGACTTACGCTATTTACCCGTACATTATAAGGTGCTAAATCTAACGCTAAAGCTCGAGTATATCCTAATATGCCTGCCTTTGTGGAACAATAATTTGCGTGAGCTAATTGCCCGATATGTGCTGCGACAGAAGCAAGAGTTATTATAGAGCCAAATTTTTGCTTTTTAAAATATGGAACGGCGTATTTGCAAGTATAGTGGGTTCCTTTAAGATTCACGTTAATCAACAAATCGTAATCTTTATCGGGAATATCTTCAACTTGCCCAACTCTTACAACACCGGCGTTAACGATTAAAACATCAATCCTGCTATATTTTTCAATAGTCGAATTGATCATTTTTTTAACTTCTTCAGGCTTAGTAACATCGACCTTCATGATGGATGCTTTATCTTTTCCTTCCTTTATCGCTTCAAGGGTTTTTTTTAAACCTTCATCGTCAATATCAGAAAGAATTAGATATGCTCCTTCACTGGCGAATAAAATTGCAGTGGATCTTCCAATCCCCGAAGCTGCTCCAGTTAAAACAACAATTTTATCTTTAACCCTCATTTTTTACCAATTAGACTAACTTGATTTAGTTAAAATTCTTTAAGTTTTCAAGCCCATATACATTAACCATGTGCTAACCATTACGCCTGTTCTTACAAGAAATAAAGTTATTCCGGGGGCAACTAATGAATCAAAAGTTCCGAATATAACAAATACAATGAATCCTATCGATAAAAATAAAAATTTTTTTCTTAATATGCCAGTCGATTGAATACTTTTATATAAAAAACCTATTCCGTTAAAGAAAAAAACTGAACCTAAAAATATTACCATTAAAATAAACATTGGACAACCTAATATAAAACTAGCATCTATCAAATTCTCACCCGGGTTCTCTAAAGCAAAAGTAAAAGAATTCATTGTATCTAAAAAGAGGAATAACTCAAAAATAATTGCCAATATAGAATATATTATTATGATATATATTGTTTTTTCTATTTCCATGAGTTCCGCACCAACATACATCGCAAGGAGCATGCCTGGACCAATCCACATGTAAGCTAAAAAAACATATAATTCATACGTTAAATTATTACCTGTCAATAGGATTGACATAAAATCGGTAAAAGGACCTAAATAGATAAGCCCAATCAAAAAAATTGTCAAGCCGGCATAAGTAAGGAGCTTAGCATTCAACTTTTTTGATTTATAAATACACATAAATCCAAAGAAACAGCCACTTATTATTACACCCATTGCTGATAATCCGTTTAGCCAACCAAAATAATCAAGCATTTTTAAATATCACCATTTTAGGAACGAAAAATAATTATAATTATTATTTATAAATAATAAATCTCATTAATTCAATATAAATGATTTTAATTTTCTAAGATAAAATAAATTTCTATAAAAAATTTTTTAAATTATTACTTGACTTTCAAAGATATGATTTTCAATTTTTATCTTTTATTTCAAATAAATTTCGTCGGAAACCTTAAGAAGAATAATCTTTTGTTTAGTAGTGGCAAATAAAAAACATATTTATGACTTAGAAGTCATTAGCTCTTAATTTATAAAAATAACTTTGAAAGTCAAGTATTAAGATAAAAAATCAAAAAAGACCTAATTTATTTAATCAAAATATCTTTATCTAGCCTAGAAAGACTTTCGCAACCAGAACTAGTTATTCTATAGCAATCTTCAATTCCAACTAATCCTTGCCCCCTTACATTCATCCATACTTCGATATCTAAAACCATATTTTCTTCAAAAAGAATATCCATTGAGCCCATTGCGCTAAATAAATGAGCTTCCTCACACTCTAAGCCAATACTATGTCCTGTTATGAGGTAAAAACCTCTTTTTTTAAGTGATTTTAAGAATCTGTAAGCGTTATCGTACAAATCTTTTGCATTTACCCCCGGTTTAACATTATCCACGCAATATTCTTGTAATTGTATCATCGTATCCATTGCTTCTTTCGCTTTTTTTGGCATTTCTCCAATAACAACTCCTCTACTTACATCTGAAATGTATCCTTTCCATACTGCTCCAAAATCAAATCTTACTAAATCGTTGGGAGTTACTGGTATTCCTAAACCAGGAGCTTCGGGATCTGAAGGACCAATGCTCATGGTTAAGTGATCCCAGCCTTCTGCGCCTTCATCAACGATCGTCCTTCTTGCGATTTGTAATAATTCAGTATCCGGCATTCCTTCTCTTGTATTATTTATACAATTTTGAATGGCTTTTTCAGCAATCTCCGTTGATTTTTTTATCCTTTTTACTTCTTCTTCAGTTTTAACTAAACGCATGTCCAAGAACGCCTGATCTCCATCAATAAACTTTGCTTTGGGAAATTTCTTTTGTAAGGCTTCCGATTGATAACGTGGCATGAAAGATTCAAGACCAATTGTTTTTTCAGATAATCCCCATTCTTCTACCTTTTTTAGAAGTGTATCAATCGCCGCTTTAATCGAATTAATTCTAAAAACTTCGCTGGGATTAATCCACGAAAATTCCTCCACGCTATCATATAACGCCCATATTATAGCACTTTCTTCTCCATCCCTTCTAACCATCGATAAGTTTGGATATTGGTTAGATAAGACGTATAGAATTGGATTGGGAGAAACATGTAAAGTTGGCAAGCCCGTGGTATAAAAAACATTGACGGGAGTTGATGCTATTAAAATATCAATATCGTGCTTGTTAAGAACATCGCTCGCTTTTTTTATAGAATAACCTATAGGATCAGCCATTTAAATCATTCAAACTATTATTTCGTTTTATTATTGAAATTGTTTAGAAAAAGTCTTTAAAAAATAAAAGAATTTCGAAAAAATAATTACAGATATTAGTAAATTTGAATACGATGATAAAAGCGTGATCCGATAATATTAATGCTGGTTTTTTAAGCGATGGAAAAATAGATATTCTGAATAAACTTTTTTCTTTAGCTTATATTTTTAGATTCTCCTTATCACTTTTCCCGCTAAAGCTTTAGCATGGTATTCACCCCTTTCAAGTATCACCTTTCCATTGATAAGGACATGCATAATTCCTTCAGTTAAATGGCAAGGGTCACCGAAAGTTGCTTGGGTGTTGATAGCCTTAGGATCAAAAATAACAATATCAGCAAAATTACCTTTTTTGATAATACCTCTCTTTTTTAATCTCATTTGTCTAGCGGGAAGAGAAGTCATTTTTCGAATTGCCTCCTCAAGAGAAAACAATCCCCTTTCTCGAACGAATATACTTAAAATCTTTGCAAATCCACCATACGCTCCTGGACACGGTGAATTTAAGTCGATACCAATGATATCTGTTCCAACAGAACAATTTGGATCAGAAAAAAGACTCATCGTATAATCTTCGGCCATAGGATCGTCTGGACGACCCGATAAGAAATAAAGACCTCCTTGTTCTTCCAATATAAGGTCGATAAATGCATTAAGGGGTTCTTTTTTGAGCTCTTGAGCAATATCTTTAATTTTCATGTTGTTGAATTTTAGATATTCTTTTTTCCTGAAGCCATGTAAAGAGATATGTAAATTAAAATCTTTCTCTAACCAATATCTATTTTCCCAAGGAGGCCATTTTGGAACGAACTCTTTTATCTCGTAAATGACTTGCTTGAGAATTTCTGGATCTTGGAGTCTTTCAAAAAACTTATCCAATCCACCATCAAAAAGCCAAGAAGGAAAGATTTTAAGCGCCGTAGTTCGACGAGTTGGCCACGGGATGTTGTCATGACCGATTTCTACACCTCTCTCAATTGCGTTATTAATTGCTTTTATAGCACGCTTCCTAGTTATTGATAATCCCCCTCCTGCGTGATGGGAAATTTGTAAAGGAATTCTATTTTTTTCTGCAACTTGAATGACTTCTTCAACAGCTTTATGATAAAACTTAGTAAACATTCCTCTTACATGTGGTACTAATGGTGTTTTAAATTCAGTCATTACTGATGCCAATTCCATTAGCTCACTTGTATTTGAAAAAATACCAGGAACATAAGCTAACCCTAAAGATAGCCCAATTGAACCGGCTTGGAGCGATTCTTTCAACATTTTCTTCATTTTAGAGATTTCTTCTAGATTAGCAAAACGCGCTTTTAGACCCATTACATTATTACGAAGCGTATTATGACCAGTTAAGATTGCTACATTAAATGCTTGTCCCATTTTCTCTAAATAATCAAGATATTCTGCCATTGTTGTCCATTCGTATTTTAAACCTTCACGAGGTAATAAATTACCCCAAAAATGGTTCAAATTATCTATTCGCTCGTGATTAATAGGTGCAGGACTAATGCCACAATTACCTGAAATAATTGTTGTCACTCCTTGATAAGCCCAACTTTTTAAGATCTCTGGATGGCGTGGAGAAGGAAATATAAAGTCTAAATGGTTATGAACATCAATAAATCCAGGAGAAACGACCAAGCCTTTTGCATCAATAGTCAATGATGCTTTAACATCCCTAAGAATCCCTACATTTTCAATGTATTCACCATTAATACTTATATCCGCTTTAAATGAAGGTTTTCCAGTTCCATCAATAACATTTCCATTTTCAATGAGAATGTCAGTGCTCATTATAATTTTTCTCTTTTTTAATTTTGATAATAGTTTGATTGAACGATATTATTTAGTTTTAATCTACGAAAATATTTATTTCCTAAATCAATTTTTCTATCATGAATCATGTAAAATACGGCATAATCGGGACAGGAAGCGTTTGGAAGAATCATTTTTCTGGTTCTAGAGATAACCCATTAATAAAATTCGTTTCTTTATATGATATTAACGAAAGGCAAGCAAGAAAAGCCGCTAAAAGATTTAAAATGGAACCTTATACTGACCTTGATGCTTTTCTAGAAAGCGATATTGATGCGGTATTAGTAATGGTACCACACTATCTCCACGAAGAAATGGTTATAGCTGTCGCTGAAGCGGGAAAGCATGTTATCTGCGAAAAGCCTATGGCAACGACCCTCGAGGGCTGTGATCAAATGATTAAAGCAACGAAAAAAGCGGGCGTGAAATTTATGATTGCGGAAAACCACCGATTTTTACCCGCACATAAATATATTATGGAAACCGTTCAAAATGGGTTGATAGGAAATGTATTTTTAGTTCGTTCTTACGAAGGAGTTAATGAAATTCCTGGTCTCATGAAGCCTGGATTCTGGAAGGGCGATCCAATAATGGCGGGAGGCGGTTCTTTAATGGATATGGGTCCGCACAAATTTGCGGTTTTAAATTGGATATTAGATGATGAGGTAGAATCTGCGAATTGCTGGATAACAAAACAGTGCACGAACCTTAGTGAAAAAGCGGAAGATAGCGCAATGATGTTTTTAAAATTTAAAAAAGGTACGATTGCAGAAACAATCGTCAGTTTTACAGTTGTTTCGCCTCCAACAAATTCTTTGGAAATATATGGAACGATGGGGACCATTATAGAAAATCACGAATGGGAAAATCCTGTAAGGATATATTCAACTCACAAAAATATGGGAAAGAATCGTGGATTTTGGTACGAACCAGAAATTGAACATTCTCCTTTTCCACAATATTATAATATATCAATGAGAATTGAAGATGATTATTTTACAAGATGTATTATAGAAGATAAGGAGCCAGAATTTACGCCTGAACAAGCAAGAGAGGCTATAGCAACTGTGTTATTAGGTTATTTATCGGCAAAACAAGCAACAAATGTTAAAATGAGTGATTTAATGAGAATTTATCAAACAGAAGGAACAAAAAGCATCCTTGAAGGATTAGAAAAAATCGTTCAAAATAATTATTGCGTGAAATGAAAAAATTACTTTTCTTAAAGACAAGATATTAGAAAGAAAAAATTAAAAAGATTCAAAATGTTTTTGAATCTATGAATAAACCTAAGGTATTTTTTACTTCAAATGTATTTTCAGCGCAAGAAATTGGCTCTAACGAAAAGATAAACCAAGATATTAGGAAAATAATTAAAAATCTTTGGTTAAAATTAAATAAAATCGCAGAAATAAAAATTTTTAATGGAAGGTTCCCAACAGAAGAGCAAATTAAAAATGAAATTGAAAACTTTAATCCAGAGATTCTTGGTTGTCATTTAAGCCATCCTATATCATCAACGAACTTAGAAAATTCTAATATTTTTGCCGTTTCAACTTCGACTGCGGGATATAATCACATACAAAGACCCAGAGAAGATGATATATTAATTACTCATACTCCCGGTGTATTACATCAAACTGTTGCCGATTATACAATTGCCTTAATTTTATCAAATTTAAGAAATATAATCGATCTTCATAATTATGTTTGGGAAGGTAAATGGCTCGCTGATGAGAAATGGGATTTAGATCAAAGCCTTTCCTCGATTATTGATAATAAAATCTTAGGAATTATAGGTTTGGGAGAGATTGGTCAAGAATTAATTAAGAAACTGTATCCTTGGGGTTTAAAAATACTCTACTATGATATTACAAGAAAACAAGATATTGAAAAAAACTATCCAAATATTGAATTTAGGTCAGGTCTTGAAGAGATTTTTAGTGAAGCTGATATAATTAGCTTACACATGCCATTAAACAAGCATACGAAAAATATTATAAATAAAAAACTTCTTATAAAAATGAAAATTAATTCTTTACTTATAAATACAGCTCGGGGGCCAGTGCTTGACTTAGAAGCCGTTCTAGAACTACTGGAAAATAAAGATATCAGTATAAATCTATCTTTTGATGTTTTTCCCGAGGAACCAATGAAAAAAGAATTTCTTGAGAGGTTTAAGAAAATCAAAAATGAACGACCAGAATTAAGATTGATTTTCATGCCTCATAACGCATCTGCAGATGCAGATACTCGAGGAAAAATGGATATTTTATTTTTAGAGGATATTATAAAAATAATTGAATCCAATAAAATTGAAGATTTAAATAATTCACATATAATACCTGAGCATAAAAAACAATTAAATACTAAAAAATGGAAAATTATTGATTATTGGAGTAAAAAATGAAAATGATAAGATCCTTTATTGCCTTAGAATTAAATGACGAAGAAACAATAGAAAAAATAAAATCCTTTTCTGAACGTTTAAAGAAGAATCAAGCAAAAATCAAAATTGTTGAACCCCAAAATTTACATTTAACTATAAAATTCTTAGGAGACATTCACGAATCCTTAGCACCAGAAATTTATAAAATTTTAAAGGAAGAAATAAACGAAAAATTGCTTCAAGGCAAAACCTTTGAATACCAATTGAAAGGAGTTGGCCAGTTTAATAAGTTTTCAGTGATTTGGGTAAGATTAGGCGGTAACCTTCAATTTTTACAAGATATTAAAGACTCTATCGAAAATTTGCTAAAAGAAAAATTAAATATTGAAAAGGATAAAAGAACTGAATTCAAAGCTCATTTAACTATCGGAAGATTGAGAAAAAACCGAATAAATTATGAAACATTTAACGCTCTAAAGAAAATAATTTCCGAAAATAAAAATTTAGAATTTGGACAATTCGATATAAGTGAAATAAAATTAAAAAAGTCCGCTTTAACTTCACAGGGACCAATATATTCCGATTTGGTGTTTTAAATGGTTATAAAATCTATTGCGTGGGATTTAGACGGCACTTTAATACATTTTAAGATCGATTACTTGAAAGCTCGTAGAAAAGCTATCAATATCTTGAAAAATCACGGGGCTATTAGCAAACAATTATCAACAAAATATAGTATTTTAGATAACGTGCAGACTGCCAAGAAAACATTTAATTCTTTGGGTTATAATTCTAAAAAAATCGAAATAATCCTCAATGAAGTCAATGAAGAAGTTAATAAAATCGAAAAAGACGCCGCCTTTAAAGCATCAAAGGTAGAAGGGATAGATTTAGTCTTAGAATTTATCAAGAATAGAGGATTAAAACAAGCAATTTATACTTATAATTCTCATGAAAATGCCAAGATCTCTCTTGAAAGAGTTAAATTGTTAAATTATTTCGATATTATTGTCGGTAGGGATAACGTAAAAAATCCCAAACCCCATATTGATCATCTATTACTTATATGTAAAAAATTCAATGTAAATCCCAAAGAAGTAATCGTTATTGGCGATACTTCTCGTGATATTGAAGGCGCTCTAAATTTAAAGGCTCGTTCAATTTTTATAAAAACAAAAATGTCCTTTTTCCCTAATTCAAAAATAATAAAAAAAGCTGATAAGATCATTGAAGAGAAAGATATTCCTCTAAAATTGATACAAGCAATTGAAAAAATTTTATAAATCAAAAAAATTTTAAATATCTATTTCACTAATTATTTCACTAATAAATAAATAAATAAAAAAAAAAAAAAAAGGTAAAAAAAAAAAAAATGAGAGTTGAGTACGACCTTGATATTCTTAAACCACATCAACCTTCTTCATCTTTACTCGCCCATACATTAGCAAAAATTAAAGGTGTAATATCTGTTACCATAAAAGTTGATGAGATTGACCAAAAAACAACATCGATTTTTGTGACAATTAAAGGTACTGGTGACGTATCTATAGATGACATAACTAATACTTTAGAGGATATGAATTGCGCATTGCATTCCGTTGATAGGGTCTTTGTGGAAAATGAGATTAACTCTTAAATTTTTCTATTTTTCTATTTTTCTATATTCTACATTATTGATGACTCTAATGAGCCAGATGTTTATATTTTTAAAGGATTTAAAAAAGATTCTTTTCATTCGGTTGCCAATCTATTTATTATTAATATAACAGAATGAGTTTTAAATAGTAAATTGAACGATTCTAATAATTTTAAAAAAATTAGATAATGATATTTTGTCGATTAATTTTAAATTCAATAGATCTGAAAAAATAAATTTATCATATCATTTTTTAAAATTGTTGATCAAAATTGTCGATAAAGGAAAGTAAAATCAAACACATCATCCGTGAATACTTGTTAGAAGAGGGTCTTTTAAGAAAAAATTTAGATAGTTCCAAAATTGAATTCGGATTTCAGTTTTCTTTCCCTCCCGGTTCAGGAGGACAAATTATGGCGGTTTTAAAACCAAAAAATAAAAATCTTATAATAATATCAATTGGAACTCAAATATCAAAACCTCATGTTGAAGCTTTAAATGATAAAAAATTAAAATTTTTTATGGATTTAAGAAAATCTTTCCTTCTAAAAGATGTTTTCTTTCGCATAGATGTATCAAACAATAGATATGAAATTAGCGATCAAATCTTTCTTAAAACCAACAAATTAATTTCAAAAAATTCTTTTTTTAAAAGTATTCGAAAAGTCTTTAATTCTGCTGTATATTCAAACATAATATTAGGAGAATATTGCTCAGGAAAAATAAAACCAGAGGATTTTACAAAAAATAAAGAACTTGATTCTGGTTCTGATTTTTCGTTATATTCTTAATTTTAATTAAATATAATCAAGTGAATGAAATGTTTGAAAAATGGCTTAGAGCAATAGGAAAATTAGATTATGTTCAGGGCAATGCCAAGCCTGATGTAGATTGTATTTTATGCTCCGTTAGGGATAACGATGAAAGAGTCAAATCTTTAAAAGTTTATCAAGATAATATTTGTTTTGTTGTTTTGAATCTTTATCCATATAATCCCGGACATATCATGGTCGTACCAATTAGACATGTCATAAAATTTAATGACTTAACAAAAGAAGAAATCGTCCATGTATTTAGAGCAATTCAAGGATTACAATTATTAATGAATTATTTATATAATCCTCGAGGTTATAATATGGGTATGAACCAAGGGAAGTGTGCTGGTGCAAGTATTGAACATTTACATTTTCATTTAGTTCCTAGATATGGTTCTGAATTAGGATATATTGATATTATAGGAAAATCTCGCGTGGTTCCTGAGGGTTTGGATTCAGTAAAAAAAAAAGTTGATGCTAATATTCATAAATTTTTGAATAAGGAATTCTTTGAAAGTTTCAAATAAGAAATAAAATTCTATCGTTCTTCTTTTTATAATGTGGAGTATTAACAACAATGCAATTAAAATGATTAACTTGGTTACTTCTATTTACTTTACTCGTTTATTAAATAAAAAATAGCTGTAATTACGCTTAAAACCAAAAATTTATTAATATAGAAAAAGAAAAAAAAAATTAAAAATCGAAGTTATTTACCTTGTTGCGGCTCGGATATCAGATGCAGTAACACGCTTGCGCTTGTCCACCTTACAAATCTTAATAGCTTCTTTTGTTGCAGTTGCAGCGCTACCTTCCAGAAATGAAATTAACTTATCGAGCGCTTCAGCAGCTACTAAATTGGCCCCTTCTTTTTTCATCAACCTTCTAATAGGTGCCTTTGCGATATATCCATCACTTTTCTTACCAGCAGCTTTTTTAGCTGGTGCTTTTTTAGCTGGTGCTTTTTTTGCCATAATTATATTCCTCCACTAATTTTTTGTAATAATTTTTTATAAATTTAACTTATTAATTAATAATAACTACTCTTTTCTATTATATAAATGTTATGTTTCCAATTAATATATTTAGTAATTTTAAATAAGAGATTATTTTAATTCGGAAATCAGATCGTTATAATACTTAAATAATAATTTTTCCGACAAAATAAAAATTTATATTTTATTTAGTGAGAACTCGATTCGTTAATTTTTTATATTTTTACTATTATTAATATCTCAATAAAATTCACGAACATTTACTGATAATGCTTTTTTTCTATTTTTTATAAACCTAAATCCAATTAAATCAAATTTTTTTATTAATTATAAAGAACTTTTTTCAAAAATCTTAGTGATCTATCGGTATTTTGGATATTTTTATTGAACTTTAGGTATAATCCAAGTCTGTATAATAAGGTCTGTATAATAAATCATTTTTACTAAAAAAATAATAAATCATTTTTACTAAAAAAATAAATTAAAATATAATTCATTTTTACTAAAAAAATAAATCATTTTTACTAAAAAAATAAAAATATAAAACTTACGATTGTTATATTAATATTAAAAAAAAAAAGAAAAGGGATTTGATTTTCAATTTTAAACCAAAATGCAAGCATTATTAGCGAAACTGAAATTGAAAAGCATTTACAAACATTTGGATTCACAAAAAATGATTCTAAAGTAATGCTAACGTTATGTAAATACAAGATTTTAAGTCCCGCAGAAATATCTCGATATTCAAATGTAGATCGTGCCCGAGTATACGATTCTTTAAATAGATTAATTGAGAAAGGTTTTATTCAGAAAGAACCGATCAAGAGAGGCGCAAATTATCGAATAATACCGATAGAACGAATTTTTACGAAAATTCGCGGGGATTATAAGCGAAAAATTGAAGAAACCATAATAATTGAAAAAGCAATAAAAGAATTAAAAATAAATATAGACGATCTAGAACCGAAAGTTTGGTCCATTAGCAATTCCCGAGAAAAAATTAGAAAAAAGATAAAAGACTTAATAAATTCTGCCCAAGATAGAGTTTTTATCATTGTTACACCTGATTTATTAATGGAAGAACTAGGAGGATTCGATTGGATTTTAAAAGCGTTATGGAGCAAAAAGTTTTCTACTAATTCAATTCAAATTATTGTTGCGTTAAAGTTTTTTAAAGCTTTAAAAGAAGAAATCAAAAAATTATTAAAAATTAACATTACGATCCATTCTATCGAAGGAGATAATGTCATTCCTTTTGGACTATTAATCTCGGATAATGATTTCTTATTAACCACTTTAGATCAGGTAATAGAAGCTCCCGAATATACCTCCGGTTTATGGCTCGAAAATGGTAGCCTTAAACAAATAAATGGTTATGAGCATTTATTTAGGCATTATATTAGTTCTGAATGCAAAGAAATTCGCATAGTAAAAAAAAAATACCCCCTAAACTATAATTAATTTTTAAATTAATTGCTTTAAAATTAAATCTTAATTCAATTCTAACTAGATAAAATGTATTAAAATTAAAAGAAATCTAAAAAAATGGAGAAAATTATATTATTAAGGATTAGTAAATTTTATTAAAATTATTAAATAAATTAAATTTTAATTACATGTAAAAAATTAAATTAAAAAAAATCATCGAGATAGAATAATTAGGATGAATGGGGGAAAATTTCGAGGTAAGGCATTAATGCTTGGAAATGCTTCAGTTGGTAAAACAAGCTTATTAGCGCGTTATATTGATGATAAATTTTATGAA
>JAUWRB010000189.1 GCA_030610785.1 Promethearchaeota archaeon
TTTCTGATTTATTTGTCCGTACAAAATTCCGTTTTTTTTTTTTAAAAAAAAAAAATCTCATTTTCAATAAAAAAAATTTAAAACTTAATCATAATTAATTTAAACATAAAATTAAATTCAATATTATTTAATAAGTATCAATTTTAAAAAAAGATGTGTTAAAAGTGTCAGAAGCTTACTTATATCTTAAATCTCATCAGTGGTTCGACCCCGCTACCGGAAAAGTTGGATTAACTGCTTTCGCCGCCGAAGCTCTTGGAGAAATTTCCTTTGTTGATGTCGAAGGACTTGAAGGTGTCACATTGGCTCAAGTAACTATGGATGGAGATAATCCCACTAGCGATCCTATTGATGCTACTGTAGAATCCAGCAAGGCTGTAGGAGATATGTATAGTCCCGTTTCAGGTACAGTAAAAGAAATAAATTCTGATTTAATGGACGAACCTGAATCTATTAACGAAGACCCTTACGGCAAAGGATGGCTCTTTGTAATTGAACCATCAAACTTGGACGCTGAGAAAGCAAATTTACTGAATGCTGCAGATTACGCCGCATTTTGTGAAACGCAAAAGTAAATAACAGTATTATTCTGTTATAAAAGAAACTATTTAATTTTCTTTTTTTTTTTATTTTTAGTGAATTTATATGAACGAGACGAATAAATTCAAATTAGGTTTTATTATAAATCCTATTTCTGGAATGGGTGGCTCAGTTGCTCTAAAAGGAACAGATGGTAAAGATATTTTAAAAAAAGCAATTGAATTGGGGGCAAGCCCTAATGCAATTAATAGAACTAAAGAGTTATTAAATGAATTGGAATCCATTAAATCTAAATTAAAATTCATTACATGCCCGGGAATTATGGGCGAATTTGTTTTAAATGAAATGAATTTTGAACACGAGACTATCACTCACGAGATTTTTACCAAAGCTGAAAATATTTACGAAACAACAGCAAATCACACAAAAATCTCAGCTGAAATAATGAAAAAAATTAAGGACTTAAAAATTATAATTTTTATTGGAGGTGATGGAACGGCTCGAGACATCTTGAGCGCCGTTGGAAAAGTAAAACCATGTTTAGGAATACCTGCAGGCGTAAAAATTTATTCCAGCGTTTTTTCATTGAATCCAAGAATTGCAAGTTCAATTATAATGCAATTCTTATGGAACGAAATCCCTCTAAGAAAGTCTGAAGTCTTAGATATTGACGAAGAAGAATATAGAAAAGGTAGATTAGTATCAAAAATATATGGATACATGATCACTCCATATAATCCTGATTATTCACAATTGTCTAAAATGGGCTCTCCAGATTCAGACTTAAATAATCAAGAAAGAATTGCGAAAAGAATTATTGAAAATCTTGAAAAAGATGTATATTATTTAATTGGTCCCGGTACAACCACAAAAGCAATAACCGATATATTGCATCAAAAAAAAACCGTTTTAGGAGTAGATTTACTTTTAAATAATAAAATTATTTCTTTTGATTTAAATGAACAGCAGATTTTGAATTCAATCGAAGGAAAAAATGCTAAAATTGTTATCTCTCTAATAGGAAGACAGGGTTTTATTTTTGGTAGGGGTAATTTGCAGTTTTCCCCTAACATATTAAAAAAAATTGGTCTAAAAAATATTATAATCGTTTCTACAAAATTTAAACTTCAAAACATCCCGAATCAGATATTAAGGTTGGACACTCGAGATCCTGAATTGGATGAAAAAATGAAAGGGCTTTACAAAGTTATAGTTGACTATGATGAAATTAAAATTTGCAATGTGGAATGAGGGGAAAACTCACGTGAAAATTGTCCTAACACCCACTTTCGTAGCAATCATGACTTGAAGCGCTACAAAAGCCGTTAATATTAAAATTAAACCCAGACCGATGATTCTTAATGCCATATTTTTATCGTATATGTATTTTGAAGCGTGGTACAAGAATACATATCCTAAAGAGCAACAAAAAATTAAAATTGACGCAACTATTCCTTCTATTATGAAACTTTCGTGAATGGAAGGATAGAGAAAAATGGGCTCTCCACTAGAATCCGCACCAAGCGCAGGAGGCTCGTTATAAAATAAATAAACTACTCCAGTTTGAAGAACAAAAAGAATAGCGTAAATAGCGAGTACGCTTAAGGTCTTTAGCGGAATCGGTAAAGACACGTGAAAATGTTTAATTTTAGGAAAAATTATTTTAGGCTTTCTAATTTTTTGTCCGAGAATCCAAGGCGTTTTACTTTTTATCTTCTCTAAGATTGTTTCCGAACCTACAATTTCTTCCTTTTTAATCATTTTTTTAACAGATGATTTCTTTGACATCGTAGATGATTTCTTTGACATCGTAAAGCGTACTTAAGTAAAATTTTCAAAATTTAAAATTGTATATAATTTTCTAAATAATATAAAAAAATAAAAAATTTCGTTTTTAAAATTGAAAATTAACAAATAATATTTCAACAAAAGAAAATTGTTTCAAATCAAAATATAAATTTATATTGCTATTTATTATTTATAAGATAAAACTCGTATCTTTATAATTTTACCAAATAGGCTGATTAGATGAGTTGGAAAGATTTATATTCGGAAGTCAAAAAACGTAAGATGGAAGCATTGAACAAAAAAGACGTCGTAAAAGCAGTAGAGAAGCATGGTAAAATTCTCGCTGTAGAAGGACGATTTGAAAAACCAAAAAAGGTTATTCAACACATGTACGCTTCAGAAAAAAAAGTTATAAAACCCAACGATTTCTTGAAATATGACCTGAATAAGTTCGATATTGTACTAATTGGATGTCCTGGCGATCAAATACCAAGTCCTGCTCTCGTTAAAATAAGAGATTATGTGTCTTTAAACGGTGGTTGGTTAATAACGACTGATTGGGCTATAAGAACGATCGTAGAGAAGACTTTCCCCGGGTTTATTAAGTGGAACAAAAAAAGAACGGCGGACGCCGTAGTAACATGTCAAATCCTTGAACCAAATCATCCATTTCTTGAAGGCGTAATAGGCGAGATTTCTCAGAGTAAATGGCAAAAACATACTCAAAATACGAAAAAAGACGAGTTTAGATGGTGGTTAGAAAATAGAAGCTTCCCAATAACGATTGTAAACCATCAAGAAGTAAAAGTTCTTATAGCATCGTGGGAAATTCAAAGCAAATGGGGCGAGTCTGCTGTTTTATGTTATTTTGATCATGGAAAAACTGGAGGCAGAGTTATTCACCTAATCTCTCACATCCATCTTCAAAAAGGAGGTGCTAAAGGCAAGTTTGCTTCTGCGTTAATATTGACTAACATTTTAGACGAAAAAATATCACTTAAAATGGGTCTTTCTAAAGAAAGGAAGCCAGGATATGTCTCAGATTGGGAAACTCCTCAACCTCAACAACAATATTATCAACAGCCTCTAGAAGACCAATGGGTTTCACCTATTCAACAAGATAATTACATAACGCCTTCAATAAGTGAAGACATTGGATTAACAGCAACATCCCAAATAGTTGAGGCAAACGATAAAAATTTTTCTTTTGCTAGCAAATGTGCCTATTGTGAACGTGATTTTGGTGAATATACAGATAAGATCTTTATATGTCAAGCTTGCGGCGCTCCATATCACGAAAATTGCATTAACGCACAAATTAACGAAGGAACTTGTAAAAAATGCGGGCGAATTCTGTTATGGTAATCATGTTTGGTTAAAATTTATATTAAAAAATTTCAAAAGAAAAGGTTGAATTTCTTAGTATTTTTACAAATGTGTAAGGAAGAATAAAATATCGCAATCTTTTTTTTAATCAGTTTAATTTTATCACGTATTATTATTAAATTATTAAAATTCAAAAATAGTGAAAAATAAATGTTTAATTTAGAAAAAATCTACGAGGAAGTCGATAATATCGATAATAATAAAATTATGGATATAATGAGAACGCTTATTAATATTAATACAACGGTGCCTCCAGCTAATAATTATCGTGAATATATAGACGCAATTTCTCCTTATTTCAAGGAATTAGGATATTCTCTGGAAGAAGTTGTTGTTCCGGAAGAGCTTGTTAAACAAATACCTTACCCCTTAGAAGGCCCTCGTGTTAATCTTGTAGCCACAAAAGATTTCGACCAAGAGCAATACATTAGTTTTTATGGCCACATGGATGTGGTTCCTGCGCCTAATGAAGGAACGAATAAATGGCGCACTCCTCCTTTTGAAGCAACTTTAAAAGCAAAAAAGATTTATGGACGCGGTACGGCAGATATGAAAGGGGCGATGGTATGTTTAATTCTTGCCCTTCAAATAATTGAAAAGTTAAACCTCACGCCAAAATATAATATTAGGGTCATGAATTGTACAGACGAAGAAATCGGGATATATCCCGGTGTGCGATACCTAGCAGAGGAAGGATACGTTAAAGGTACCGTTTTTTGCATGGAAGGTATAATTACTCCGCTTATTGAACTTGGTTGCCACGGTGCGATGAATGTATTAGTCGAAACAATTGGGCGGAGTTGTCATTCAGGAATGAATTATATGGGAGTAAATGCCTTGGAGGAAATGATCCCTATTCTAAATGAGCTCATGGAACTAAAAAAAATCGTGGAAAAACGCGAAAGCAAGGATCTTCTTGGTTTTCCTGAAGTTGGAACAGGTAAAAGGCGAAATTTTACGCCAATGTTTAATTTAGATATAATCAGATCTGGCGAAAAGTCGAATATCGTTCCGGATTCGTGCCAATTAACCATAAATCGACGCCTAATCCCGGACGAGAATGACGAAGATGTAAAACAAGAAATTTTAGACGCAATAGAAAAAGGTAAAGCAAAGAGTAAAGCAATAGACGTGAAAATTACTTTTATTTACGATTACCCCGCTTTAAAAGTGGATCCTAGCGCCCCTAGTATTGCTCGATTGAAAAAAGTCATGATGTTAGTTCAACAAGTATCCGAAGAAGAAATTCTA
This sequence comes from Promethearchaeota archaeon, assembly GCA_030610785.1. Lineage (GTDB taxonomy): Archaea > Asgardarchaeota > Lokiarchaeia > Sigyniarchaeales > SOKP01 > JAUWRB01. Next base: position 4,966 of record JAUWRB010000189.1, read on the forward strand.
GAGCTAGCAATGCCCGGATCAACGGATATGGCTTTTATAAATAAGGTCTTAAATAAATTCGATATCATAACGCATGGAGTTGGAAGTGGCGGTTCTAACGCTCATGGAGTTAACGAAACCATTAAATTAAGAGATGTAAAAACCTATATCAAGGAATTAATTGTATTTCTATGCGCAGATTTATAATACTTCATTTAGAATATTTTTCATTTAAATATTCTTTTTTTTTATTGACTTTAAAAAATTATTAAACAATAAAATATCAGAAAATATTAGGTCCGTTTTCTAAGATTAATTTTTTTATTCTAGAACACATTAATAGAAAATCGTCTTGAAAAATTTTGAAAATGAAACCATAAATCTGATTGAGATCCGTAATAAAAAAAATAAATAAAAAAAAAAATCGTGTTTAAATTATAAAGCTTATATTAAAAAATCCAAGAGGAGATTAATGAATTTAATTTAATCTTCAGTTATTGTTAAACATTCCTCTGGGCATTGTGTCTCGCAAGCTCGGCAACCAACGCAATCGTCTCTATTATCCTCAATTATATTGACCTTGCCGTCTTCTGGCTCTCCGAAGCACTCGCTTGGACAAACCTCGTAACATGTGCCGCAACCAGTGCAAGCGTCCTTATCGATTTCGATTCCAAATGACATGATAATTTAACTCTTATTTTGTTTTTTCTTCCTATAAATTTTCAAAATTTAAAATTGTATATAATTTTCTAAATAATGTAAAAAAATAAAAAATTTCGTTTTTAAAATTAAAAATTAACAAATAAATAAATTAATTTTGATATTACATTAAAATTTTATCAACATTAAACTTCAAATTAAAGTCCAATAAGAAAAGCTTTTATAAAATAGACTTAAATCTAATTTAATTATGAAAAATTCTACATTTACATTTAAGGATCAAGACGGAATTGAAATTTTCGTCTATAAATGGGTTCCTGATTCAGAATCAACCAAGGCGGCCATACAAATATCTCATGGCTTGGCTGAACACGCAGCCAGATACGAAAGAGTGGCAGACGCATTAACATCTGCAGGATATATCTGTTACGCTGATGACCATCGGGGTCATGGAAAAACTGCTGGTGATATAGAAAGCGCGGGATATCTTGGTCCTGATGGCTGGGAAAGTACTGTTAAAGATTTAAAGATGTTATCTGATATAATCAAAAAAGAAAATCCAAATATTCCCCTCTTTTACATTGGACATAGTTGGGGGTCGCTCCTGGGTCAAGATTACATTCAACAATGGGGAAATGATTTGAAAGGTGTAATTTTAAGTGGAGCAAACGGTTATATGGATGAGGCCCTTCTTGAAATAGGAGTAATGCTCATAAAGAAGGAACTCAAAAAATTCGGTCCAAAGAAACTTAATGAAAAAATGGATAATTTGACATTTGGTACTTATAATAAGCCGTTTGAACCTGCAGAAACAAAATTTCAATGGCTTAGCCGGGACCAAGACGAAGTTAATAAATATGTGAAAGACCCTTTCTGTGGGTTTGTTTGTACAACGAGCCTTTATGGTGAGTTGATATATGGGTTAAAAAAAATTTGGACCGAGGAAAATGAAAGAAAAATCCCTGTAGACTTACCCATCTATTTAATTTCTGGCTCAAATGACCCAACAAACGATTTGACTCAAAATCTTTTGAAACTCATCAAGCGATATCAAAAATATGGTATCAAGGACCTTACAAGCAAAATTTATAAAGATGCTCGTCATGAAATCTTCAATGAAATCAATCGAAATGAAGTATATAAGGATGTAATTGATTGGTTAGATTCACACCTTTAAAAAATATAAAAAAATATTATTCAAATTTTCTTTAATTTTAATTTACTTTTTAGAAAATGATTAATTTTATTTTTTATAATGTGCCGAATGTTTTTTCAATGTTCGCTTGAGCCTTTTAATATCGATTTTAATATCTTGAAGAGTTTTATAAAGTCTTGCCATTG
>JAUWRB010000188.1 GCA_030610785.1 Promethearchaeota archaeon
CCGAGACTGAAAAACGCCGATGATTTCCTACTGTCCGATAACATTTAATTTTATTGTTCCCATCCCATCTTCTTAATGTCTTAATGCACACTCCGAGCATTTTTGCCGCTATTCCTATTGAGAGCATTAAGGACATTTAAAATCGCTTAATTTAAAAACAATAGTAATATCTCCGTAATATTTAGCGAAAGATGTCCAGATTTGACCATTAATTTAGGAACTATTGATTACCCTTTAAGTTAGTTTCTCCTAAAGAAGATTTATAAACCAGTGAGGCAAGACTCCAGATTATTATAACATTAATAGTTAAAATATATCCTATTAATTCTGCCATTTATATTAAATTATTAATCATCGTTTTAAAAGACTATACTTTGATTAATAAAAAGAATAAAATTGATTTTGTAATAATTGATTTTGTAAAAAAAGGTAATTCTAATGGATTTTGTTGATATAATACGGAAAATTATTAATTTTACTTATTTCATTAGATTTAGGACGAAAGTAATCTTTTAATATAGTAAAAAAATAAAAAGTTTTAATATTCCAATTCATGATTAAATGTTAGAATTATTTAGTCTACATCTACCATAATTTTACACTTATTGCATCTTTTTGCCCCTCGGAATAATGGATTGCCACACTCAGGGCAATGGTATCTTTTCTCTTCTTCTTCAACCCATTTTTCGGTGCCAAGCTTTTGCCACATGGGAATAGCTCTTAAGATGACTTTTTTTCCTACTGGAATGGGAAAGTTGTTAATAAACTTGCAAGGAAAATCGTCACACTGGTGGCATCCCTCAATCCCCTTTTCTTGACAGCATTTTTTAATCGAACAGGAACGACAGACGGGGAACACGATACCATCAGATAAACAACCCGTACAAGCGATATCATCAACATTTTTAGCAAAAGCTTTATAAATTGGTAATAGAACTTGTTTAAATTTCACATTATTATCTTTGTGAGCGATATATATGGAACAAACGCCACAATATAAACCACATGGGGCTAATAGTTCTTTTTTAATTTCAACCATTTAAAATTATCACTATCATTTCAATATTTTTTAATTTAATATTTTGATTTAGTTTTAACGCTTGATTATACTTATTTTTAATCTTATCTTTGTTTTAAGTTTACTAACCATGAAAAAGTGACAAATAATTCTTGTAATGTTAATTTTTTCCATATAAAACATCTGTTCCTCTATAAATGTAAGCGTTTAAATATTTGCTTTCTATAACTTTTACTTCAAGCCCTAATTCCTTTGTATAATTTCTTGGATCAACGGCTGCCGGATGATTACTATAATTTTTTCTCACTAATTTAACCCTCTCATCTGTCAATTCAATAATTACTAAAATTCCTTTAGGTTTCATGACCCGCAAGAATTCGCATAAAGCAAGCTTTTTATCATCGATATGATGAAATACAGCATGGAGAAAAATAGCATCAAAAGAAGTATCTACAAATGGCAATTTTTCTGCGTTAAAAGTTTTAAAAGTAATCATTTTCTCAACTCTTACTTTTTTAGCAAAAGATTTCCAATCTGCCCAGTTAACGCCCTTAGGCTCACCTGTAATAACTTTATAACCACGAAGAGCAAGAATAATTGCTATGTGACCACTTCCCGTACCAATATCCAGAATTTTTGAATCTGTAGGCAAATGTAATTTGTTTAAAACCAAATCTAAAAATTCCGCATCTTCAGAAAACCCCTCTCCCAAAATTTCTTTGGCTTTTTTTAAATCCACGATTTATTCACTTTTTTAATTTTATCAATAAAATACTTTAAAGACGCTTGTCAAATGGATTATTAATTATTAATTATGGTTTTAATAAGAAATTTAAAATAATTAATGACAAAAAAATTGGAACATTTTATATTTATTTCTTATTTCAATTAATTTTAACCAAGATTTTCTTGAATAAAATTCCATATTATATTATTAACCGTTTCAGGATCTTCAATTGTTAATCCATGTCCAAGTCCATTGAGAATTTCCAATTTTGAGTTTGGCATGTTCTCACGCATGAATTCTGTCATTCCCGGTATAGACATGCGATCTTTAGAACCTGAAATTATCAATGTAGGCTGGATAATTTTAGGTAATAATTCCCGAATATCAAAATTCCTTAATGCTTCATTTTGATTAATATAATCCTTATAAAGTGGGGGTTCTTTTGTATGAGCAAGAAAATTCATATCTTTTTTGATTTTCTCATATAAATCTCTATTTTCGCCTAATCTTTTCCTGAATGCCCTTGAATACATGTTAGGAAGCGTTGATTCTACTCGTTTTTCTAAATCTAACTCCAACAATAATTGTTTATAGTATAAAAGATTTTGATCGCAAGTTTTTGAAAAGTACTGACTTCCCGTAGCACATAATATTAACGTTTTTACCATATTAGGATGCTTTAAAACAAACTTTTGAGCAATCATGCCCCCCATGCTTAATCCGCATAAGTGAATGTCTTTATCCATGTTAAGATAGTCAAGTAGATTCTTAAGATCGTTCACAAACATGTCCATCGTATATGGATAATCAGGTCGCGAACTCAATCCCGCACCTCGATTATCTAAGGCAATAACCATCATCTTATCTTTGAAAAAATCAATCTGAAAATTCCACGATTGTAATTTTGTGAAAGTACCACTTAAAAAAACTAACGGCTCTCCCTCTCCTTCCTTAATATAATTTATATCGATATCATCATAAGTAAAAATTGGTATTTGTTATCACCAAACCTTTTGAATGTAATTTTTTAATTTTAAAATATAACTAATTTTAATAAATTTTTGCTTAAATAATTTAAGTTTGAAAAAAGATATCCATTCTCTTTTAAAAGGTGAGTATTTAAAACTTTTATTTAACATTCGATTAATTCATACCACTTTTCATTATTAGCGGTTTCTTTTTCAATCATTTTGATTGAAATATCTTTGATTTTAAAAATTAAACCACTTTTTTGAGCTTCTAATATTGCTAATAATAATTTTTCTGCTGTTGGAATACTTATAGAATCATTATAATCATTTCTTAACAGATTCCTAATGGCGGGTGCGTTATAAATCACATTAACCTTTAATTTATTAAATAGATCTGTCATTCTTAGGATCCAATTTCTTTTTTCTGGTTTCATCATTTTAAATTATATTTTTTTCTTAAAAAATTTAACTAAAAACTTCAAACCAAATTTTGTAATTACAAATTTTGACGAAAGTTTTAAATATGTATTTTGCTATTACAAATATTGAAAGTAAAATAATAAAAATAATAAAAAACAAGGTAGATTTAAAAATGGCATTCGAAAAAAATATTAAGAGTATCGTTCATTTTATGGCATTTCCCGGACCTAGATTAGGTCATAGTACGATGTTGGGCGAAGCTCCTGAAAAATACTTATTAGATTCTATTCATTTTCTTAAGAAACTTAATTATTTTGACGGAATCGAAATTTCACACATAAAGGATCCTGAAATCTCTTCAAAATTTATTGAAGCCATTAAAGATTTCAGTTTTATAACTTATTCCGCTGAACCAATTCAGTTAATAAATGAGGATGATTTGATCGAACCAACGGATATTTGTTCAATTAGCGAGTTAGAAAGAAAAAATGCCGTGAATCGTTTAAAATGGTGTATAAAAGAAGCGTTTGAATATGGTGCTAAACAATTCACCTTTTTAAGCGGTAAAGATCCCGGTTCAGAGAATGGATTAAAGGAACGAAGGATAGCCACGGGTTCGTTAATTAAATCTATAGACGAGTTATGTAGATATAATAAACAGCAAGCAAAAAAATTCAAGAAAAAACCATTGAAAATGACGCTTGAAACTTTTGATAGGTTAGATGAACCTGGATGTAAAAATCTATTAATCGGTCCTTCGGATGAGGCCCGTGCGTTAGCCGTAGAAATAAGAAATGTATATGGTCATCATGAATTTGGTCTTTTATACGATCTTTCTCACATGTTCTTGTTAAAAAATGGCTATAATCACGAAACTGTAGATGTTATTAGATCAATTGCACCCTTTTTGAATTGGGCGCATGTTGCAAATAGCGTTTCTGATAAAGACGATCCTAATTATGGAGATTTACATGTATCGATGGATTACCCTAATAGTAATGTAACTCCTGAAGTATTAAAAGATTTTCTTAAATCACTAAATGAAGTCGAATTTAAAGGAGGCATTGGCTTTGAATATACTCCCCGAGGTCGTCAATTAAGTGAATCTGTAATAAAAATTGCAATCGCCGGATTTGAGGAAGCAAGGCAACAAATCGATGTAAATTACGCTCTTGGCTCTTATAGGTTTAAAACTCGTCGATTTTTACCCGAAAAAATATTTTACATGATAACTGATGAAAAAAGGAACGGAATAAGCAAAAAATTAGAAGAAGAATACAAAAATAGAGTTAAACGAGAAAAACCTTGGAACTCAAATATTATTATTATTGCAGCTGATCATCCAGCTAGGAGAGTTACAAATGTAGGTTCAAATGAATTAGCGATGGGTGATCGACAACAATATTTAGGAAGAATAGCACGCGTTCTAATGCTCGATAAAATTGATGGTATCATGACAACTCCGGATATCATGGATGATTTATTTATCTTGAATTATTTATTTAAACAAAAAGAAGGAAAAAGTTTCTTAGATAACAAAATACTCATAGGTTGTACAAATCGGGGCGGTCTTTCCGGTTCCGTTTATGAAATGGATGATGCTGTAACTGCTTATACAATTGATGATATTAAGAATTTAAGTTTGGATGGCGCAAAAATGATGTTTAGGTTGGATTTAAATACAAATATGGCTCGATATAGTCAAAAGACTTTGGAGGCTTGTTCAAAAATGATTAGACAATGCAATAAATACAACATTCCCGTATTTATAGAACCTTTACCAGTAGAGCGCCAAAATGACGGTAAATATGTCGTGAAAATGAGTTCAGACGAGTTGATTAAAACAATAGGCATCGCAACAGCATTAGGAGGGCGTTCTTCAAATATTTGGCTGAAAATTCCATATGTAAACGATTATGAACACGTGGTTAGAAGTACAAGTAATCCCATTTTGATGTTGGGTGGAGCAAGCACGGGAAATCCTACAGATATTTTAGAAAATTTCGAGAAGGGATTAGGCGCTGGAAGAAATGTTCGAGGTTCATTAGTTGGGAGAAATCTATTATATCCTGGCTTCGATGATCCCAGAGCTGTTGGTTTAGCTGTTTCAAAAATTATTCATGAAAACATGAGTACTGAGGAATCCGTGAAGATTTTAGCCTCGAATCGTGGAAGAGATATGGATTTTTTTACTTCTAAGCTTACGGCTAAACTTACGGAAATAGGGAATTATCTTTAATTTTAAAATGACTTCTTTTTTATTTTAAAAACACTTTATCTTTTCTATACATTAAACTTATCGTGAGTTGAATAATGCCTAAACTTACTAAATTTAAAGAGCAATCAAAATTTCTTATTTTTTTAATTATTTTCCTTCTAACTCTTTTATTGTTTTATAAAATCATTCCATTTTTATATTACGGAGGTGTTAGAATATTTATTTATATCAGCGAATTGAAAAAGATGGGGTCCTTCTGGATGAGTACAAGAAATACATGTGAAATTATTCTCATGGGTCCCGTGTTTGCTATTATCTATTACTTTCTAATGAAAAAATTAATTATTGAAATCGATAAAGAGCAAGGAAAAAACAAATATTATGTGGTGTTAATTGAAATTGGAGTATTAATATTTATCTGCATTTCTGTCATGGGACATGCAATTCACGTGTTATTTAACAATGTCAGCCGCGTCTATTACGATTTTAATGGTGGAATGGACACGACTGAATTATATTCGCTCTTATATTATTCTGATGAGTGGCTTGGACATCACCTCATTCATGTAGGCTATTTTGGTTATATTATCATGGCTCTATTTGTTGAATTTTTAGCTAAGGAAAATAGAAAATTGAACAAGGACGAATTACTTTATGCTATTTTATGTGGTATTGGACTTAGTATAATATTCACCTATATTGCGTGCGAAGGTCAAGCAACAGTAATGGTTCTAATTTTATGTTGCGTTCTACTCATTATTGAAATAATAATTATAATACTTAAGAATATTTCAATACTAGAGCGTCCCATACTCATGTGCACTTTAATTAATAATATTATTGTAATTGGATTTTTCATTTTATGGGTTATCATTTTTGATATTAAACCCTATTATCCTTTTATTTATCAACCTTCAGAATTAGGATAATTATTTCAAAAGAAAGAATGATTTATATTAAATTAGAAGAAAATTATTAAAACATGAGTTCTTAGAGAAATTATGAATAAAGAATCTTTAAAGCCAATTAATTCAAGATTCATCAATGGTTCTAATGTTAAAGGTCTTAATCCACAAATATATTCTAATGAAAATTTATCTCCGAACAATACTTTTAAAACTGGTACTACTACTGTAGGTTTATGTTGTAAAGATGCAGTGATTCTTGGCGCGGATAAACGAGCATCAATGGCATATTTCGTAGCAAGTAAAACTGCTGAAAAATTGCTTAAGATCCAAGAGCATGTTTTTATTTCAATAGCTGGAAGCGTTGCAGATGCCCAATATCTCGTTGATATTTTAAGAGCTGAAACTACTCTTTATCAATTAGATAAAGAAAAACCAATACCCATAAAAACGGCAGGAAAAATATTATCAAATGTTCTTTATCGAAATAAATTATTTCCCTACGAAGTCGGGCACATTTTAGGAGGCGTAACTGAAGAAGAAGGACCTGTTATCCTAGTTAGCGGCGCTTATGGTTCAATTTAGCCCGAATAATATTGTGGTGTTGGAAGCGGACAAAACTTTTCCTATGGTGTACTATAAGCAAAGTTTAAGGACGATCTAACTATTGAGGAAGGTAAGAAAAT
>JAUWRB010000004.1 GCA_030610785.1 Promethearchaeota archaeon
AAATTATAATTTGATTTGGATTTTTTAATTATTTAAATTAATTTTTTTTCTCCTTATCTTATAAAAATCTTTATTCAACCATTATCTTAAGATATTCAAGTTATTTTATTGTATTTATTTTTGATTCAATACAAAAGTATATTAGTTTTTTTTTAATATTGTGAAAATATTTTGTTAAATAGTTAATTGTATTAATATAAATTAATTATAAAAAAAATTAGAGAAGGTATAAAAATGAGCGAAGAGATACCAGAACCATGGTTAGATTATTGGCCTGAAGGTGTGCCTCGTCATATTGATTATGAGGAAAGATCATTAGGTCAAATTTTGCGAAATACGGCTAAAGTGTTCCCAAATTCCCAGGCAATTTATTTTATGGGATGGAGAACAACTTATAAGGAATTAGATACAATGGTAGATAAATTTGCAACTGGACTTTCGAAAATGGGGATTAAAAAAGGAGATGTGGTAGCAATAGATGTGCCTAATGTGCCACAATTCATTATTGCATTCTATGCGATCTGTAGAATTGGTGCGATTGCAAATCCAATCATTCCTTTACATAAATTTGTAGAAATTGCTTATCAAATTAACGATTCAAATAGTAAAGCCATGATTATTTTAGATGCCCTTTATCAAGGTTATTTACATGGTAAGGACCTTTCTAAAATGCCAACCTTAAAGAATGTAATATTAACTGGAATAGCAGAATATTTACCAAAGATTAAAGCAGTATTGGGAACAGCTTTAGGAAAAGTGCCTCAAATGAAAAAGAAATTATGGCCCACTCAAGTAGGAGACATAAAGTTCAACTCGTTTCAAGATGTTTTACAGAGTGGTGTTCCGATTAATCTGCCGGATGTTAAAATAAATCCTAAGGAAGATACTTCCACATTAATTTACACTGGTGGGACCACAGGAGTACCAAAAGGAGTACAATTATCGCATTATAATTTATCTGTGAATGCTGAACAAGCACTTGCGTGGATTGAGGGTCAATTACCAGAAATAAAAAAATCCCGCGGAAAAGGTGGCGTGGGTTGCTTGATTCCTTTCGGTCATGTCTTCGGAATTTCAACAGGGATGAACCTTGGAATTGCATCAGGTTACAAACTTATACTCTTTGTTTCGCCTCCGGAAAAAAAATCAGATGTAATAAAGTATTTAATGAAAGAAGACGCTGTATACATCCCGGCAGTGCCTACGCTCTATAATCAAATAAATCAAGACCCTGATTCAACAAAATACAAGGGAAAATTAACCTCATTAGCCGCTTGTTTGAGTGGTGGTTCTGCCTTACCTGCGGAAGTAAAAAGAAAATTTGAAGATATAACAGGAGCACTTATAATTGAGGGGTATGGCGCGAGCGAAACGTCCCCTATTGTAACTGGAGGTCCTTTCCATAGATATAAAATAAATTCTACAGGTTTACCAATGTCTGATACCTTAATAAAAATTGTAGACGCCGATGAGGGTAATAAACTTTTACCTATATGTCCTAATGAAAATTGCGATAAATGTGGAGAAGAAGAAGCAGAAAAATATATTGGAGAATTGTGTATAAATGGGCCTCAAATAATGCTAGGATATTTAAATAAACCAGAAGATACTAAATATGCGTTAAGGAAAGATTCGAAAGGGCGGATTTGGTATTACTCCTCTGATATTGCGTGTATAGACCGTGAAGGCTATTTACATATTAAGGATAGAAAGCGTGATATGATTAAATATAAGGGTCACGGTGTTTTCCCCGCAGAAGTTGAGAATCTAATATATCAAAACGAGGCGGTAAATGAAGTGGGCGTTATTGGCGTTCCGCATCCAGATGGTGTTGGACAGACTATTAAAGCTTATGTTTCAATTAAAGACGAATACAAAGGCAAGATCACGGAAGAAGACTTGATGGAATGGTGTAAAGATAACATAAGCCCTTATAAATATCCAAGAATAATAGAATTTTTAGAAGAATTGCCAAAAACTCTTATTGGAAAAATTATAAGACGTGAATTAAGGTAGAATTAAATATTTCTTTTTTTTTTTATATATTTTTATTTTTAAATCACATAATATGGGATCGAACCCTTTACTCATAATTTACGAATTATAGTTCAATCAATTTTGATCAATAAAATAAAAAATCTTATGAGTGGATGACTAACTTTGTCCTGTGAGATTTTTTTTACTTTTTTTTAACTATTGATAAAAAGAAAATAATTTGTAATTAAAGAAGAAATAAATAAATTCCATGAAAAAAAAATTCCTTTAATTTATTATATTTTAATTGAATACCATTTTAAGTTTTTTTTCATAATATTATTTTAAGAATTTTAATTTATTTCAAAAAATTAAATAAAAAACGCGAAAAAAGAGGATAAAATTGAGAAAAGTAGCAATAATAGGCGTAGGAATAACTCCCTTCCTATCACGTTATTTGGACAAAACTTATTTTGAACTTGCTTATGACGCCACAAAATTGGCTTTAAATGATTGCAATAAGCAGGGTATAGAAATAACACACAAAGACCTTGAATCTACAGTATATGGTATATATAATGAATTATTTGAACGTCAGTTCATGCCAGATATTTTTATAAATAGTTATATCGGAATGAATGACAAACCTGGAACTAGAATTGCAAGCGGAGGCGCTACAGGTGGTTATACCGTAAGAATGGCATATGCCGAAGTAGCTTCGGGGTTATCTGATTTATGTTTATGTCTTGGTGTAGAAAAATGTAATGATTGTTACGACGAAAAAACAGGAGCAACTACACCACAAGTGCTAAATGCGATAGCATACTCTGCGGATATGACCTATGAATATCCTATGGGCATGATGGCGGCAAGTTCATATGTTTCAATGGTAAACGCACACTTCGAAGAGTTCGGAAGTCCTTCGGAAGAACAGATGGCCCTTGTATCAGTTAAAAATCATGGAAACGCAATAAATAATCCAATAGCTCAATCCCCCATGAAAATCACTGTGGAGGATGTAATGAATTCAAGAATTATTTGTTATCCGTTTAAAATGCTGGATTGCTGTTTGTATTCAGAAGCATCTGCATGTTTAATATTAGCAAGTGAGCAAAAAGTTAAAGAATTAGGAGTAGAAAACCCTATTTGGATAACTGGAGTAGGTGCCGCTAATACTGATTGTTTTATAGGAAATCGTGAAAGCATCGGAAGATTATATTCTAATATTAATGCGGCAAAAGCAGCTTACAAAATGGCGGGTCTGGATTATGACAATATCAAGAATCAAATCGATGTTGCAGAGCTTCACGATGCCTTTAGTGGACAAGAAGTAATTTCTTACGAAGAGTTAGGGTTTGTTCCTTTTGGAGAAGGTGGAAAGTGGATTGAATCGGGTGGACCTGAAATAGGTGGTGAACTACCTTGCTGTCCAAGTGGAGGCTTAATAGGGTGTGGGCACGCAGTAGGTGCCACTGGCATTATGTCCACAGGTGAAGCAGCTCTTCAATTAAGAGGTGATGCGGATAAACATCAAGTAACAATTGAAAAAGGGCGGGCTCTTGCTCATTCAATTGGGGGACCTGGAGCTGCGTATGCGGCTATTATTATAATGGAAAACGAGGAGGCGAAAAAATAAAAATGGTGTTTCAAGAGCATCAAATACGGGATAAAATTTTAATTGAATATAAATATACTATGGGCGGGCAATCAAAATTCTTCATAGAATTGATGAATAATAAAAAGATATTAGGTACCAAATGCCGGAAGTGCAAAAAGGTTTGGTTACCTCCAAGAATTAATTGTTCGGAATGTTATGAAGATACTGATTGGATTGAGCTTCCACATACAGGTACCATACAAGTAAGCACGATCGTTTGGTATGGTGCCGCTGCATTTATTCAGAACGTCCCTTATGGCTGTGCCTTCATCAAATTAGATAAAGCAGATACCGCAATGTTTCAAGGCGTATTTTCAGAAAATTTGGTTCCTTCTAAACTCAAAAAAGGACAACGAGTTAAAGCAGTATTTAAAAAGAAGGAGAATCGAGAAGGAAAAATGACAGACTTCTTTTTTGTCCCTGAGGATGAATGGGAAAGATGGATTAATAAACCAGAATATGAGGGAGGGGATTAAAAATGGGCGTAGCAAGTGAAAACTTAAAACCAATTGTTGAAAAAATGAACACCATAGATAAAGTCAATGCGGTTTTTTATACAAATATTGCAGGAAATGATGTGAACTGGGACATGACTTTCCAATTTAATTTAAATAACGAAGAACCCTTTTATATTCAAGTAAAAGATCGTAAAGCCAGTCTACTCTCTGGAACGGCAAGCGATCCTGATATCATATTGACAGGAGATAACAATGCTATTGTGAAAATATGCAATGGTAAAGGTGATTTTACGCATGCAATAAGTCGTGAAGCGGTAACTGTAACTAAAGGACGGGTTATCGAAGTAATCAGATTAACAAGAGCTATTAACATTGTATTGGGGAAAAAATAAATTTTCTAATAAAATCTAATCATTTTTTATTTTTATTTTATCTTTTTTTTATTATTTTTTTAAAAACAAAAGCCCTTATTCGTTAACTAATTAATCAATAACATATATCGTTATATTTGGGTCTTTTTTTTTATGATTTTAAGATTCCAATAATGTTATAATTTTAAATAAAAGTAAATCATTATTAAATTTCAACAGATCATAAGAAATCAATTAAATTAAAAACAGTAAATATAAATATAAAAAGAGTGAATGAATGAAATGCTTGAAGAAGACCAAGAGATTTTTATAACGAAAGGTATGGTTCGCGCAGATTTCGATTTTTGGGTTGGATTAGTAATGGATAAATTTTACGATGGTCTGCAAGAAAAGAAATTTATTGGTACTAAATGTTCTAAATGCGGAAAAGTTTTCTTGCCGCCTAGAAATAGATGTGGAGATTGTTTTGTTAAGGCGGAAGAATTTGTAGATTTACCTGAAACAGGGATTTTAAAAAATTTTACTGTTACTACTTATAAAATAACCGAGCGAAAAATTAGAAAGGTAAAAAAGGATATTATGGTTGGCTTAGTTCAAGTTGATGGGGCAGATACTGCTATGTTAGTTCCAATAGTAAATACAAATCCAGATAATTTAAAAGAAGGAATGAAAGTTAGTGTAGTATGGGCAAAAAAACTAAAAGGTGACCCCCAAGATATTGCGGGTTTTGAGCCTGTTGGAGATGGTTAAAATGGACAAAGTAGGAATAGTCGGATATTACCAAGTTAAACCGGGTTTAGATATAATGATGAGCCCTTATGAAATGATTTTTGAAGCCGTGAGGGGAGCTTTAGATTACGCTGACCTTAAAAGAAAAGACTTAACAACCGTTATTTCCGCAACTAACGATTATTACGACGGAAAAACCATTTCTAATTGCTTTAAAGTAGAAGCAGGAGGGGCATACATGAAAGACGAGAGTAAAGTAGAAATGGACGGTGCACATGCAGCAATGTATGGTCTATTTAGAATATTAAGCGGTAATCATAAGCTTGCAATGATATATGGTATTAGCACGCCCTCTTGTTATCAATATGAATCTGTCCGCGTGTTAGAAAATGATCCCACGTTTGATAGACCAATTAATCTATTGAATTCCTATACTTCCGGAGGAATGCAAATGAGAGCTTATATGAAGGCATTTGGAATTTCAGAAGAAGATATTGCTAAAGTTGCCGTTTATAACTTAAAAAACGCTGCTAAAAATCCTCTGGCTTTACCAGAAGCTAAGAAAGCCGATATCACGATTGATGAAGTTTTAAAGTCGGATATATTAAGCACACCATTAAGGGAATTAATGTATCCAATGAAATGTGATGGTGCTACTGCGATGATTCTCGCTCCAGAAAGACAAGCTTTAAAAATAACAGATAATCCTGTATGGATTATTGGTGTCGGAAATGTCAATGAAACATATTATTTAGGAGATCGAGATTTAAGCGTTAGTTTATCTATGGAAATGGCTGCTGGAAAAGCGTATGAAATGGCGGGAATAAAAGATCCTAAAAGTGAAATTGATGTTGCAGAGGTTTTTGGACATACTGCTTGCGAGGATCTAATTATAGCCGAAGCTGCTGGTTTAACTGATAAGGGGAAAGGTATATCCATGGTTGATAGAGGAAACCTTAATCCATCGGGAGGCACAATGGCGGGATATACTCCGTGTGCAAATGGTCTAACAAGGATAGTAGAAGCGGCTAAACAACTCCGTAATGAAGCAGAAGGCCATCAAATAAATGGCGCTAAGATGGCTATTGCTACCGGGCAAGTTGGTTTTTGTGCCCAGAATAATGTAATATATGTATTGGAGAGAGGTGGAAATTAATATGGCGAAAGTACAACCAGCAATAATAAGTTGCGGTTTTTGTGAACATGCTTCTAAACGTTCTGATGTGAACATGGCAGAACTGGTTAATGAAGCTGTTGAAGATTGCTTGAAAAAAGCAGGGTCCATAGAGTGGAAAGATATTGATTGTGTTATAAATGGTAACATGCCTGCTTTTGAAGGGGCTAACATGCCAGAATTATGGATGACTGACCATATGGCCGCTAAAAATAAACCCCTATTAAGAGTAACCACGGGAGGAACCACCGGCGGTTCCGTTTGTATCGCGGGATATTATGCTGTAGCATCCGGATTATATGATACTGTTTTGGCTGTAGCATTCGAACAACAATCGTGCGGTAATACGACGGTGGGCTTATCATCAGTAGCTTTAGGAGAGATTTCTATTTTTCCTGCTTTAGGATACGATTACGACAGGCTAAAAAGAAATCTAGGGGCTGGCGCGGCAATTGGGATTGCCTCATATCAAGCAATGAATTACATGAGAAGAAGTAAAGCGACAGAAGAAGATTTAGCGCGTGTTGTCGTCCAAAATCGAAGGAATGCTGCAAAGAATTGGTGGACTCATTTAAAAATGCCTACTATAACAATTGATGACGTGTTAGACACTCCTTATATATCATATCCTTTAAGATTTGGTATGGTCTGTCCTGCATCAGATGGCGCTTGTGCAATGCTCTTTACAACGGAGGAGAAAGCAAAGCAAATTGCTGATATCCCCGTATATGTAAATGGTGTTGCAAGCTATAGTAATGAAACTGCTATTGTAGGAATTGACTGTGCAGGTGCTGGTCAAGTTGATCCTTGTGAACAATTAGGCGCCGTGAAATCAGCTGAAATTGCATATGGGCAAGCGGGTATATCTTTTCCAAATAAAGAAATTGATTACGCCGAAGTATATTCTCCTTTCCCGAATCAAGAATTAATGTGGGTGGAAAGAGTTGGACTTTTTGAAGAAAATAAAGCTCCTGAAGCGTATAGAAATGGAGTATCGGCTTTTAATGGTGAATTACCAATAAATTGTTCTGGTGGTGTAAATTCTACGAATGCCATTGGAGCATCGGCAATGGAAAGACCTGCTGAAGCAGCGCTACAAATCATGGGAAAAGCGGGAAATCAAGTTCCTAAAACAGTACATACCGCATTAGGACATGGATGGGGTGGCGCAATTAATTTTATAACACATGTGGTAATGTCTGACGAACCACAACGAAAATGGAGGTGAAAATATAAAATGCCTTTACCAGATTATGAGAAAAAATCTTATAAAAGAACTAGAACAATGCATGGAAATTGGTATTTAGCAAGTTATCGATATAAGTTTAATTTATCAAGAACCAAAGTATTTTTAAAAGGACTTGCGAAAGGACATATCTTAGGATTAAAATGTAGGTCCTGTAACACCGTGTCTTTTCCTCCTCGATTAATTTGTGGACGATGTTTAGTAAAACCCGATCAATGGGTTCGATTACCTGAAACAGCCAGTGTTTCTACATTTTCAGCTAATTACGATGCAGACGATAAAAATAGAGAGAGACCATATCCGATTGTAGCAGTACAACAAGATGGTACCGACACTGTTTGGGTTCATAATCTTACGGATAAATTCGATTTTCATGATGTCTATGTCGGCATGCCTTTAAAAGCTGTATGGGCTGAAGAGCGAAAAGGTATATGGATGGATATAGACCATTACGAGCCCATTGAAGATCCGGCAATTGAGCTTAACAAAAAAGAAGAAGAAATGTGAAATGGGTTAAAATCAGTTTTGAAAAATTGTTATAAATTTTTTTTTTTCTTTATTTATTTTTAAAAGAAATTTTATTCATAGTATTTATTAATTTTTATTCAATTTGTTTTAATATATTATGGAACAAAAAAAAATTAATGAAAACGATGTGATTTCAACCTATCCTATTATTGTTATTGGTGCAGGTCTCGGAGGACTCGGAGCGGCGTGCCAACTCGGTCTCCTAGGAAAAAAAGTATTGTTACTCGAGAAAAATAACGTGCCGGGAGGGTTTGCGACATCTTTTGTTCGAGGTAGATTCGAATTTGAAGGAGCATTACACGAATTAAGTGATATTGGTACAGAAGATAATAAAGGGACTCTTTATAGATTTTTTGAGAAAATAGGAGTAATTCCTGATAAATTAAAGTTTAAACAAGTTCCGGAATTTTATCGAAGCGTTTTTTTAGATGGATACGATGTCACGATGCCTCTTGGCTTTGAATCATATACTAATAAATTAATCGAGTTGTTTCCTGCCGAACAAAAGGGAATAGAAGAATTCATGAAAATGTGCAAAGCAGTGCTAGAAGGAATTAAATTTATTGCTTCTAAAGGAGGGAAATATTCGCCCGCAGAAGTCCTAAAAGAACATCCGTGGGTAGCGCGCATCTCTGGTCTAACGCTCTCAGAAGTGTTTGAGAAATTTTTTAAAGACAAAAAATTAATGGCAATTATAGGTCAATTATGGGGTTATGTAGGGTTGCCCCCAGCCAGAATAAATGCTTATGCCTTTATTGCCATGTTAATATTTTATTTAAATTGGGGTGCTGTTTTTCCAATTGGACGGTCTCACGCATTAACAAGCTCAATGCTGAAAGCTTTTCAAGATTTAGGCGGTGAAGTAAGGTTTAATGCTTTAGTGGATCGTATCCTCGTGGAAAATAACAGAGCGTGCGGAGTTAAACTTCTTAACGGCGATATTTATCGTTGCGAGGCGGTTTTTTCAAACGTGAATCCTATATGCACGGTAATGAAAATGCTTCCACGTGAAGTTGTACCGGATAGCTATAAAAAAAGCGTTTATTCTCCACAAATTGGTCCCTCAGCCTTTTCAGTATATTTGGGAATTAATGCTTCTCATAAAAAATTAGGATTAAATGCTCATGAAACTTTTATCAACGCAACATGGGATGTAGATGATGCTTTTGAATCTTTTATGAAATTAGAACCACCAAAATATATGGTCGCAGCGTGTTATAATCATGTGTATGAAAATATATCTCCCCCGGGAACAACTCAACTTGTTCTCACTACGCTCCAAATGGGCAAGCTTTGGCAAAGTATCTCTCCCGATCAATACAACCGAGTGAAGGATGAAATTGCAGGGAAGATGATTGATCTGGTAGAACAGACAATAAGCCCGAATATTCGCGATTACTTGGAGGTTGCAGTTGTAGCAACACCGCTCACATATTATCGCTACTCGAAAAACATGGAAGGAGCAATATATGGTTATACACAAGATATCTTAAACGGGCCATTACTTAGATTAAAAAGCAGGGGAGCAATACCTGGACTATATCAAGTGGGTGCATGGACAAATTTCGGAGGAGGCTTCTCAACATCGATTCTAGGTGGGAGAATCGCCGCAGGCATGTATTTAAGAGATAAAAAACAAGGGAGATGGTAAAAAATGGAAAAAGATGTAATGAAAGATATAATGAATGATGTAAAAAAATATCAAAAAGCTGAAAAATTGAAAAAATGGCGCGATGAGGTTGAACCAATACCTTGGTATTTCGATGGATTGGAAAATCTTTGCGATAGAATCCATCCCGGAAAACTTTTTCTACAAGTATCGGATGTGAAACAACTTTCTTTGGACACAAAACTGTTCCGATTCATTTCTGCAAAGCCTAAAAAATTATTGGCACCATTCCGCTCAGGACAATACATCGGTCTCACGGTTGAAATTAACAACATAAAAACATCTCGCCCTTACTCGCTCGCATCGTCTCCTAATCAGCTTGCGTATTATGAATTGGGTATAAAAAAGAAAGAAGGTGGCTTCGTAAGTCCCTATTTGTTTGAAAATTTAAAAGTCGGTGACATTTTAGAATCTACTGAACCCATGGGAAATTTTTATCATAACCCCATTTTTCACGGGAATGATTTAGTTTTCATAGCAGGTGGAAGCGGTATTACTCCCTTCGTTTCAATACTAAGGGACATTTCTGAGCGAGTTTTACCTTTAAATGTCTGGCTATTTTTTGGTTGTTTAACAGAAAAAGATATTTTATTTCGAGATGAATTAGATGAAATTCAGGAGCGACGCCCTAACATCAAAATTAAATATATTCTTTCGGAACCCAAACCAGAATGGACTGGAGCCCGTGGTTTTATCTCAAAAGAGGAGATTTTAAATAAAATTGGCTCGATCAAAGGTAAGTTCTTTTATATTGTTGGAAATCGAGCAATGTATCAATTCATACAAGCAGAATTACAGGCATTGGAAATTTCAAGACATAGAATTATTTACGAGGCATATGGTGTACCTGACGATGTTACCAAAATTATGGGATGGCCTGAGGAGATTGACGCGTCTAAAAAAATTCATATTACTGTTGATTTAATTCGAAAAGGCAAAAAAGAAACAGCAATCATCGAGGCGTCGTGTGTTGAACCACTTTTGAATAGTCTCGAACGAGCAAGGATACTGGGATATCAACTCGATAATGGCTGTCGTTCGGGTGAATGCGCTCTTTGCAGAACTAAAATGCGATCAGGCAAGATCTTTGTCCCTCCAGAAGTAATAATTCGAGAAAGCGATCAAGAATTTGGTTTTATACACCCGTGCGTATCTTACCCAATTTCTGATGTACATATTGATTTATCTTTAACTTAATTTTTTTTTTAACTCTTTTTTTGAGAGAATTTTAAATTTAATAAGAAAAACGAAATACTTAAACTAATTTTTCCTGGCAAAGATTTCTTTTTTAAAATAAGATAAACGAAAAAAACAGCTTAAATATTAACATTAATTACTTGTCACGATTGGAGCTGGTATGAAAACCCTCCTTAGTCCTGTTCTTTCAAATTTAATGGCATTTTGAGGACAAAGATGAGCACAAACGCCACATCCGATACATTTTTGTTCGTTTATAACTGCTATATCACTAATTAAATCAATAATCTCTAAGGGACATGCTTCAACGCAAGTTCCGCAGCCTACGCATTCATCCTCGTTCACTTTCGATATATAGGATGTAATAGTTGAAATCGGTGATGCTCCTCTATAATAATTTCCGAAATTTCCACAACAACATTTGCAGCAATTACAAATAGCTATTTCCTCCAATTCTGGATTTCCACGCACGTGAAACGCTTTATGAACAAGCCCTAAATCTTCAGCTTCTTTTAAAATCCTTAATGCCTCTTCTTTTGAAATTTGCTTGGCGAAATCATGTTCTATAATATATTGAGCAGTTCTACCAAAACTCAAGCAATTTTGTCTTGGAGCATTAATTTTACAAGGATCACCGAGAAGATCTTTTTTATGTCGACAATAACAATAAGAAACACCAATAATATCAAATTTTTCAACTATTTTTTTTATTTCTTCTTGTGGAAGCACGATCTCTTCTTGTACCTCAATTTCTTCTTCAACAGGAACAACTCTATCAATTGCAGGAGCGTTTTTATAAGCAGCCATTACTATATCGTAATTTTTTTGAGTAACATGGCTCATATCGTTAAATAATTTTTCCCACAATTCTGCTAATTTTTTCTGTTTCGCACCTCTCTCCCCGCGCATTAGCGTCATTTCTAATAAGCCCGGCAAAAAAGGCACCAAGCGATATATTAAAATGCCAGTACTCCTACTTGGAATTGCTGTTATTAATCCGATGTGCATTAACTCGTTCAGTATTTTATTTAACGATTCCTCGTCAAAATCTGATTTTCCCTTGATCTGTTCTAAAGTAAGAGAGGATTTTGAAAAAATTTGAAGGAATTTCAAGTGTTTTTCTGTAATTAAAGTTTTTAATATTTCAATAAGTGTGGCGTTAATTGGTACCGGTATTCCTCCGGCTTTTATAATCTTCCTTGCAACTTTATACCATTGTTTTTCAGACATTTTTTTAGTTATTATTTATCTATATTGTTTCAACTGTTGGTTAAAAAGTTATAAAGAATTATAAATTTTTATAAAAATCCAAAAAATCAGACCACTCCTTGAGTTTAAATAGGTTTTTGAGAAGTTAATCTTAAGATAAGAATTATTTAAACTGGTGATAATTAAAAAGGCAATGTAAAAACAATTAGAAATGCTCATTAGACTGATTAATCCATTTACGCTCACTTGATTTGCATCATGGGCACTAATTTACTCAAGTGATTACTTGAAAAGATTGCAAATTCATGTATGTTGTTCCAGCTCCTTGCAAGCGGTTGTTCTCATGAGTCGGGGATTCTGAGCCCCGTTCAAAACAGGGCAGTCCCAACGGCGAGGAGAGGTGAATGCGCGATTGATTCAAGTACTGCGGGATAACTTCCTTCAAGACTTCGGAGATGTGCGAAAAGATACGATCGATGAGGAATGTGTTGAACCCGGCGATGGGCGCACAGCTGGATAACCTTAGGGCTGGTCTTTCTGCTCCAAGAAAAATTGATGACTAGAATAAAAATTGTGAATTTTATAGAAATTTATAAATTTTTATAAATAGTAATAAGGTTGTCAATCATCTTGAATTATGAATTTAAATGAACTTTAAAGCGATTCATATTTATTATACATATATGGGGAAAAGTTTCCCATTGTAATTATTAGTTAAAGTGGATATAAAATGGAATATAACTATTTCGATGAGAAGCGTGAAAAAACTCCTTGGGCTGATTTAGAAACAAAATTTATCAAGAACGGAAAAATTATTCTTCAAAATTTGTATAATAATGTTCATGCTTTAAAAAAAAGGTATCAAGAAGCGGGAATTACGCCGGACGATATCAAATCTGTGGAAGACTTTAAAAAAGTTCCATTCATGAATAAGAGCGATTTTTTAGACAGCTTCCCAAATAAATTAGTATGTGTTCCCATGGATCAGATTGTTCGCATGCACGCAACAAGCGGGACTTCAGGACATCGACCTACTTGTGGATATTATACTCAAAATGATTTAGATAATTGGAGTTATTTATGTGCTCGGAACTTAGGTGCCATTGGCATGACAAAGAAAGATGTTTTTCAAAATACAACGTCTGCGGGGTTATTTACAGGTGGTTTTGGCTATGCTCAAGGATGTACTTTAGTAGGGGCAATGTTAATTCCATTCGGCCCAGGAAAAACCGCAAGGCAGCTTGAATTTTTTCAGACGTTTAAAGTTACCGCGTTTCATGCGATTCCTTCTTTTGGATTAAGAATTGCAGAAGTAATGGAAGAAGAAGGAATTAAGAAAGAAGATTTATTTCTTAAATACGCTATTGTCGGCGCTGAGGGATGGGCAGAATCAACACGAAAGACTATTGAAGGCCGTTTAGGGGTAAAAGCTTACGACAATTATGGCTTAACAGAGGCATGCGGTCCTGGAGTTTCTGTAGAATGCCAGGAACAAAACGGTTTACATTTATGGACCGATTTTTTTTATCCTGAAATAATAGATCCAAAAACAGGAGAAGTCTTAGGAGAAGGAGAAACTGGCGAATTAGTTTTAACAAGTCTTTGGAAGGAAGCTTTACCAATTTTTAGATACCGAACTGGAGATATAACATCATTAAGAAAAAGCGAGTGTCCTTGTGGAAGAACGGGTTATATTATGGAGCGTATTAAAGGACGGAAGGACGATATGCACGTGTTAAAAGGTGTAAATATTTATCCCAGCATGCTTGAAGAAGAAATTTTTAATTTATCAAACTATTTTACTGACGTGTATTTAATTGTATATCACACGATAGGTGTTTACGATGAAGTAACGATTAATGTTGAAGTTAAACCAGGAGTAGATAAGGTTAAAGCAAAAGCAGAATTAGAAAAGAATTTACTTGAGGCCACGATGATTAGAATAAATGTTACAGTATTCGATCCTAATACTCTTCCTCGTCAAGAAGGAAAAGCTATTCGCACTAAAGACATTCGAGATCGTCCAGATGGATATAAAGGATGGTTAAAAATGATGAACCACGAAAAATGAGGATTATTTCTTATCTTAAAAAAAAAAAAAAATTATAAATACATGTCATCTTTACCATGTTTACCATGTTTATCCTTTTTTTCTATCTCTTCTTTTTCTTTATAAAATTCTTTTAATAATGTTGAACCAGTCTCGTCTCGTTTCAAAACTATCTGAGTCAACATGTTTTGTTTTCTTTGAACCTCAAGTAACGCATTTGCGATGTGATTTATCAGCTGAAATTGAAGATCACACATGTGTACCCTCTCTTCATCGCTGCATTCATCACAATGATCTGCACAAGCCCTCCAATCTTCAAAAAACAATTCAATGTTAATATCATCAACAGTTAAATAATTCTTTTCGCATTCCGCACAATTTTTATCCGCTTTTATTTGAAGGGCTTCTATTTTTTTCTTTAAAATCTCAACGAAATTCCATTTATCTTTTTCAAGTAATTCTTTAAATTCTTTTTCGGATAAATAATCAATATCTTCTGCCATTATTAATCAATCAAAAATTAAAAATTTATCATGTGTAATTTGATAACATGAATATTAATGTAATTTAAATAAAAATTCATGAATATAAATAAATTTAAAACTTTTTTAAAAAAAATATGATTGAATAATAAAGAAATAAGATAAGAAAAAAAAAATTTTAATTTTTAATTATTTGCCTATTAATGTTATTACTTCTTTGGCTCTGTTGATACTAGATCTTTCCGTCTCATTACTGAAAAGATTTCTTTTAGGAATTCGTCTGATGGTTTAGAATCTTTTGTCAATAAAGAAATCAGTGGAAACGCGATAATGGCAACAATTTGACTTACAATAAACTCATGGATTGAACCAATTGTTATCGTCATTAAATCTGTAGATGATAATACAATGGCAGAAATTGGCGCCATGATGTCTGCATATGCGGCGGAGGCTCCAACCATTGCCCAAAGCGAGGCACCTCTGAATAATATTTTCCACGAGATTGCTACTATAAAAGAAGCAAGTCCGCTATATATTGCTGCCTTTGCAGTACCACCTTTCCAAAATAATCCGAAAACATATGGTACCAAAATTACTGCTGCCATGGCTGACCAAGCAAACATGCAAAGTGCCAAAACGGCATCTGGCTTAAGAATCGCGAGAATGACGGCCACTACAACTATTACTGTCGTTGTTAATTTTGTGACTTTTAATGTTTTATCGTCAGAACATCCTGTTTTTTTTTGATACACATCAATAGAAAAGCTACTCGCCGCAATCATGATGACTTTTTCGCCTGTTGTTAACGAAGCTGCTGTAACGGCCGCTAAAAACAAACCCGCAAGTATAGGGGGTAATACTGCTATCATTAACATTGGAACGCTATTTGCTGCATTTACAGTTCCATCAGCTATCATGCTAGGATTTGTCATAGTATAATAGACTCTTGAAATTGCTCCGCTAAACCAGGCAAAGATGGCGACACCAAAAGCCCAAACACACGAAATTACTAATCCCCATCGAATAGATTTTTGTTTTTCTGCCGTATAAAATCGAGCTATGAGCTGCGGCATGCCCCATACGCCAAAACTCGTCACTAAAATATAACCAATTAGTCCCATGCCTCCTACTCCCGGAAAGGTTCTTAACCCTCCATCCGGCATTCCAGCACTAGCCTCTATACCTGCTAAACCATTAAGAAGCCCCTCGAATCCTCCAACAGCCATTATACCTGCAAAAAATATAACTATAACCCCTAATAACATTATCAAACTTTCTGCAGCATCAGTATAAATTGCACCATGGCTTCCTCCTACATTAAGGTAAATGATCGTAATTATTCCGCATAGAACTACTGCAATAATATATGCGTATGGATCATTAGGCATGATTACGGACAATAATATGCTTAATCCCATGTAGATGGAGACCAGATAAATGGTTTCAAAAAATAGAATTATTACCGAAGTGAATGTTTGCACTTTTGGTTCGTTATACCTTTTGGAAAGAAATTGCGGAACTGTCATTGATTCGAAATGTTTTCCTAATTCTTTTGTCCTATTACCGAAGAGTACAAAGACAATGAAAACTCCAACCAAAACATCAATGGAGGCTATCCAGACTACGCCTATCCCCCAAAGCCAAGATTGGAGTCCACCACCTACAATCATTACAGCAGAAAAGTAGGTCACTCCGAAAGATAACCCTAACAAGAGGGGGCCTATTTTTCTCCCTGCTACCATGTAGTCTTCTAAAGTTTTTGTCTTTTTTTTTGAATAAAATCCAGCTACCGCCAAAAACAAAAGATATACAATAAATACTACCCAATAGATGATTGTTGATCCTATATCCGCCATTTTAGGACTCCTCCTTCCTTAATTTCCAATAAGTGAAAACAAAGGACGCTATAACAGTTATAATTCCAATCCAAATTCCTAAACTAATCGTCCAGTCCATTTTTTTTCAATTTTTTTTAATTTTTTTTTTAAAATGGGAAATATTTCCCACTCATTTTTTAAATTTAATGAAATAATTTATATTTAAAATTATAAAAACCTTTTTGTTTTTTAGGGTTAAACGGTGTTTCAAATTTCAATTATTGATTATAAATTAATAAAAAACCATATTTTTTTAATTCTTAAGAAACGAAAGGACTTTTTTAATTTTAATTTACACCCGAATTATTTTATATAATTAATGATTCATTCCTATCATGGGTTAGTGAAAATATCCCTTAAAAATGAAAAAATTTTAATAGTGAAATATGTTAATTTTTTTCATAAATCGTTAAAAGAAAAATTCATTAAGAGATGCTTAAAAATGACAATTTATTGGAATGAAAAAGCTGAATGCATGCCTCAAGAAGAGTTAAAAAAATTACAAGGGGAGAAATTAAAAAAATTTGCCCATTATGTCTATAATAATGTTGATTTTTATCACAAAAAGTTTGACGAACTTAGAATTAAACCCGAAGATATAAAAAGCGTTAACGATATAACAAAACTTCCTCTTACTTATAAAACCGATTTAAGAGACAATTATCCGTTTAATTTAAACGCTGTTCCCATGGGAGAAATAATCAGAATTCACGCTTCGTCAGGCACGACTGGTAAACCTACGGTTGTATCATACACTCGAAAGGACATCAGTGACTGGACCGAGATCATGGCAAGAACCGTAATGGCTTCCGGAATAACTCATGAGGATGTTGTTCAAAATGCGTATGGTTATGGTTTATTTACTGGTGGACTTGGTTTTCATTATGGTGCTGAAAAAGTTGGTTGTTCTGTAATTCCTATTTCGGGAGGTAACACTCAACGACAATTAATGATAATGCAAGATTTTAAATCGACTGTTCTAACATGTACTCCTAGTTATGCGTTATATATTGCAGAATATGCCAAGAAAGAGGGTATTGATGTTTCAAAATTAGCTCTTAAAAAAGCAATCTGCGGGGCAGAGCCATGGAGTGATAATTTGAGGAAAACTATTGAAGCGGAATTAGAGATCGATGCGTACGATATTTATGGTCTAAGTGAGATTTATGGACCAGGAGTATCTATAGAGTGTGAAGAAAAAAACGGAATGCATGTATGGGAGGACTTTTTTATTGTTGAAGTGTTAGATAGAAAGACTCATGAGCCTGTTGAGCCCGGAGAAGAGGGAGTTCTCGCCTTTACGACTCTAGAAAAAACAGGCATGCCTTTATTACGTTATATCACTTATGATATAGCAACAATCAACAAAGAAAAATGTTCCTGCGGGAGAACTTGTTGCCGAATGAGCAAGGTAACTGGTCGAGCTGACGACATGTTAATAGTTAGAGGTATTAACGTGTTTCCTTCCCAGGTAGAAGCGGCCTTAATGACCATACCTGGTGTAGCCGGTTATTATCAAATTATAATAGATCGAGATATAATAGATTCTCTCTCAGTTCAAGTTGAATTGACTGCTGACACATTTTCAGACGAGATGAAAGTACTGGAGAACTTCAAAAGAGATATTGAATTAAAACTATATAACATTCTTCAAGTAAGAGCGAGCGTAGAATTAGTTGCTCCAGGAACTCTTCCGCGAACTGAGGGAAAAGCCAAGCATGTTATTGATAAAAGAACCAAAAATATATAGGAGGTTAAAAAATGTTAAAACAAATTTCTGTATTTTTACCAAATCAAGTAGGCACGCTTTTTAAATTGACTCAAATATTAATGGATAATGATATTAACATGAGGGCAATAAGCGTAGCAGAAACGGCAGATTTTGGTATTTTAAGGGTTTTGGTTGATCAAAACAAGACAGAAGAGTGCGTGAAAGTATTAAAAGCAGAAAATTATTTATCTTTAATTACAGAGGTGATTGCTGTAGATGTCCCTGATAAACCGGGAGCGCTTCATGACATTACAAGGATCTTGGCGGAAGAGCGTGTTAATATTGAGTATTTATATTCGACTCTTGTAAAAGAAAAGGCCATAATCGTTATACGAGTTGATGATATTGATAAAGCTGTAAATATACTTAAAAAAAAAGGAGTAAAACTAATAGAATCTAAAGAATTTTAACTTTTTTTTTAAATTTTTTTCTTAATTATTTTCCTAGTTTTTATATAAAAAGAGAACAAAATTAATAATTATTTAGAATAAATTTTTCTTATAAAAATAATAATTAGAATACTTGATTAAAAATGTTAACTCAACTCAGCGTGTATCTCCCTAACTCTCCGGGAGTTTTAGCAAGTTTTATTGAGCTTTTAATGAAAAATAATATAAATATAAGATCCATGACAGTTGCTGAAACAAAAGAATATGGCTTGCTTTTACTTTTAGTTGATAAACCCCTTGATTGTGTGGCACTATTAGATGAAAAAGATTATACGGTGTCAATTACGAAAGTTATAGCAATTAAGTTATCTGATAATATTAAAGGTCTTTACAAAATTGCGAAAATTTTTGGTGAAAAAAACATTAATATTGAATATCTTTACTCAACGATGGTAAATGATGAATCGTTAATTGTTTTACGCGTGAACGATGATAATAAAGCCATGAAAATTCTCAAAAATCAAGGATTTAATATAATACACGAGAATTAAATGTGATTCTTTTCATTATTAAATTTCTTACTATTCGTAAGAAGTAATATTAAAAATTATTGTTAATTTTTTTATTAAACAACATGTTCAGATTATTTAATAAAAAGCGTATTCATTTTATTTAAAAAAATAATTTACTTGATAATTAATGGGACTGCAGCTCAGCCGTAAAACTAACATGAAGAGTGAAAATAAATTTTTCGAAAAAGATAATTATAACGCGTTATGTGTGGGAATTGGCGGCACAGGAGTAATTAGTGCATCCATAATTTTAGGCTGGGCAGCGCTTCAAGAGGGGTTTAAAGTAAGAACTGCTGAAACTCACGGCATGAGTCAGAGGGGCGGTTCAGTTTCGTCTTATTTAAGATTTGGAAAGAATTTAGAAAGTCCTTTCATGGTAGAGGGCGATTTGGACGTTCTTTTAGCGTTTGAAATTTCTGAAGGTTTAAGAAGCCTACGCTTTACAAACAAAAATACTTTTATTATCGCATCGAAAAATACCGTAATTCCTCCATCTGTTTTAACCCATAAATCTTTGAAAATTGATGGAAATAAATGCGTTGGTTGTGGGAATTGTGTAGCGCACTGTCTCCCGAATCAAATTTATAACGAAAAGGGTGAAAAAAACTATTACACGTTAATGAAAGGGCCAACTCGAAAGGTTATTAACGGATATTCAACAGTTTTAGAATCTTGTACAGGATGCGTTCAATGTGTCATTGATAATGTTTGTCCTTTTGGAGCAATAGAAGCATTTAATGAATGGGAATATCCAGATGTTAAATTAATTGAAGAAGATATTAAATCTGTGTCTAACAATGTAATACTATTAGATGCTAATTCAATAGCAATAAAAGTTGGTAATATTTTAACCGCAAATGTAATACTTTTAGGGATTTTAGCAGGCGTACAGAAAATTCCACTTTCTCCAAATATTTTAAGAGAAACTGTAAAAAAATTTGTCCCGAAAAAAGCCTTGGATGTTAATGTTAAAGCTTTTGATATCGGTTTTGACATTGGTATAAATAATAAAAAATAATTATATGAAGTGGTATTAAACAATGAGCCGTCCATTTTACGCATTAGATAAACCCGGAGAAAAAGGCGTTGTTTTAGGTAATGACGCATTAGCAAGAGGTATTTTTGAAGCTGGTGTTATTGTTGCTGCGGGTTATCCCGGTACGCCATCAACCGAAATAATGGAAACTCTCGCAAGAATTCACAAATTTTATCCTTATTTTGAAATTGAATGGTCTACTAATGAAGCTGTAGGATTTCAAGTAGCATTAGGGGCATCAATGTGCAATGCTAGGGCATTTGCGTGCATGAAACATGTAGGATTAAATGTTGCTGCTGATACATTCATGACTGCAACTTATGCTGGTGCTCATGGGGGTTTTGTAGTACTTTCTGCTGACGACCCAAATTGTTATTCGAGTCAAAACGAACAAGATAATCGTTATTACGGATTACACGCGTTATGTCCGGTTTTTGAAGCAATTAATATTCAAGAAGCAAAAGACGTGATAAAGTATGCGTTTGATTTTTCTGAAGAATTCCAATCGTTAGTAATGATGAGAACAACTACGAGATTAAATCACGCTAGGGGTGATTTAATATTAGGTGAAATAAACAAAATTGAAGATCGGAAATATAATTTCGATAAGGATAGAGAAAGATGGACTTTTTTGCCTTCGAACGCCCGAGTACAAAGAGTTAAACAATTAGAAAGATACGAAAAATTAAGGACTTTTTCTGATAATTTCCCGTTCACAAAATTAAACATGAAAGATGGTGCCAAAATCGGTCTAATATCTTCTGGTATTCCATATTCGTACGCAAACGATGCCCTCTTAAAGTTAAATTTAACAGAGAAAATATCAACTCTGAAATTAGGAATGGTTTTTCCCCAACCAGAAAAACTAATGGAAAAATTATTTGAAAATTCGGAAAGGGTCGTAATTGTAGAAGAACTCGAGCCATTCTTAGAGGATTTTGCGAAAAAATTAGCCTTTGAACTTGATATTAAATTAGAAATCGCAGGAAAGAAATATTTTCGGCGTAATAGCGAATTAAATCTTAACGAAGTTATTAAAGGACTCACGAAATTTTTAAACATTTCAAACCCTTTCGTTGATTTACCCGTTGATATCAGGAATTTACATAAAGCATCGCCACGACCTCCCGTTTTATGCCCCGGATGTTCCCATAGAAGTACTTTCTATGCGTTAAAACTAATGGAGCAAAAACTTGGAAAAAATTTTGTTTATTCTTCTGATATTGGATGCTATACGCTCGGATTTTATAAACCCATTGAAGCAATTGATGCTTGTATCTGCATGGGCGCTTCAATTGGCATGGCAAATGGAATTTCTAAACTTCACGATGGTCCTGTTTTAGCTATTATAGGTGATTCCACCTTTTTTCACACAGGTATTCCTGGTTTAATAGACGCGGTTTACAACCAAAACGATGTGTTTGTAATTATCATGGACAACAGCATTACAGCAATGACAGGGTTTCAACCTCATCCAGGTACGGGTGTCAAGATAACAGGTCAACCCGGGACGAAAATTCCCTTAGAATCTATAATACGAGGGGCAGGAATAACAGAAGATCGTCTATGGATTGTCGACTCAAACGATTTAGAGCAAACAACAAGGGCTATTGAGGAAGCTATAAGTGTAAAAGGTCCTAGAGTTCTAATTTCCCGACATCCATGTGTTTTATTCGAAAAGAGTATTTATAGAGATAAAATAATAATCCCCGTTCAAATTGATCCTGAAAAATGTAATAATTGCATGATTTGTATAAAGAATTTTGGCTGTCCTGCATTGACTTTATACGATGGAAAAGTTACCGTGGATGGACAATGCACCGGATGCGGCGTTTGTATCAAAATATGCCCATTTGAAGCAATTAGTTTAAAAGAATAAAATTGCTTTTTCTATTAACTTTAATATTGATATCTTTTAATCAGGATTATCGTTTTATTTCTGAAACATTGGATTCATTCATGTTAATTGAAATGCTTCCATGTGTTTCTTTTAAAATGAAGAAAGAAATGAATGTCCTTTCTTTAAGCTTCTTTTAAGATTAAAAATGAGGGAAAATAACTATTATTTTATTTCGGGATAATAGGC
Source organism: Promethearchaeota archaeon (assembly GCA_030610785.1). Taxonomy (GTDB): domain Archaea; phylum Asgardarchaeota; class Lokiarchaeia; order Sigyniarchaeales; family SOKP01; genus JAUWRB01. The sequence goes on from JAUWRB010000004.1 coordinate 22,476, forward strand.
AAATCAATGAAAGAGGCGTGATTTTTATTTCTTTCAATAGTAATTGTGGGAACTCCTTCTTTTGGATATCGTGAGAAAGAGTCCTTGTCGGCTCCTGCAATTGCAACGCGTAATCTTGCTCCTTTAGGTATTAGAATTGAAGTTGGGAAAAATCCAAAGGTTAATTCTACAATTTCGCCCGGCACATATGGGAGAACGTCATTTCGTTTATAAGAATGATATGGCCCAAATATTTTATACGGAGGCTCCTCATTGGAGATCTTTCTACAAATTATTCTAAGGTATCCTTCTGTAACGTGTTTCACATTTCCTTCAGTATCTATAAATTCTAAGTATCCAATTATAGCTCCATCTTCATGAGTTGAGCTCATGTGTAACGTAATGATCGGGTGTCCCGTGATTTCCATTTCTCTTTCGAGGGGGGCGCTGGTATAACATAGCAACTTTTTATCTTCCTCGGCTCTATTTGAATAATCTACAGGTAGACTTAAGAGAGTATACCAGCGATTTCTTATTCCCGTTGTTGCATTATAATTGATTTTATAATCATCTTTTCCAGACTCGTACTCTGGTTCGTTACAACCTAAAGTTCCATTTTCTCTAAAGAACCATTTTTGATAAGTTTGATTTTCTGGAGGCCATGTGGTGGTTTTTTTCCATTTTTCTTCGCCCATCGTGTAGTAATACAGAATTTTTTCTGAGCTCGGATTATCGTTCAAACATTCCTCAAAAAAGGTAATCCAATCCTTAATTTGATCCGTGTAAACGGGATTGGCTTTATCTTTAGGAGAAAAAAATGGACTTGCCCGTCTTTTATCAATATGGTCGAAATCACTGATTATTGCTCTTTGAGGATTATTAAACGTAAGAAATCGACTAATCACGACATCTGCAGAAGCAGAATCTTGCCATGAACCCCAGCAATAAAAAGGAAGATTACTTTTTTCAATTTTTTCTTTAAATGGGAATATACTTATTGTGGCTAATGTAGTACCTTTCTCATCCATGGCGTCATCTCTAAAATCAATAATATCTTTATAATCTATAATATATTTATTAGCTTTATGTGTTTTAAGCGCTTCTTTAAAAATTTTTAAATTTTCATCTGTCTGTACAGGTTTACTTGTTTTGACAGCGAAGCTTCCTAATTCTGCTAAAAATCCTATTAATGGCTTAAAAGCCAAAAGCGCTTTCCCCGGGTTTTGATCTTGACCACGCCCCAATTTAGCCCAATAGCTCACAAATCCTTCGTTAAAAACACCTCCTGGATATCCTATATGACTATATGGGTCCCAAGCATCATGCTTCGTAATAATTCCTTTAACAGCGGGGTGGTTATGAATTGCTACAAATTCGGCGGTTTGGCCAGTATAAGAATTTCCATATGTGACTACCTTTCCATTAGACCATTGTTGAGAAATAATCCAATCAATAACTTCCTTTCCATCTTTCACTTCTTCTTCAGAGAATGGATAAAATCTAGTGCCTTGAGAGGCTCCACACCCTCTCACATCCACGCATACAACAGCATAACCATGACTCGTCATAATTTTGACAGATTTTGGGTCAAATGGTTCCTTTCTAAACCAGCTAAAAGGTTTCCGTATGGTTATTGCTCTCCAATATCGAGTCTGTACAAACATCGTAGGAATTTTTTTATTAGCAGGCAAATTTTTGGGGAGCCACACCTCAGTAGCAATTTTAATGTTATCTCTCATCGAAATATAAAGAGAAAAGTTCGTATAGCCCCTATATAATGGTTTTTTCTTATATATTCTAAATGGAATAATTTCACTCATTTAATATACTCTCAATACTATAATTAGTTTTTAATATTCTATAATGGATTAATGTTAATTAAAATGCTTCCATGTATTTCTTTTAATAGAAAAAAAAAAAAATATTTTAAGTACTTCTACTAGTAATAAAGAATCCAATGAAATAACAAATCAAAATTATGACGAAAGCTACTAAGCCACAAACGTAAAACCAAGTACCTCCCCGTCCCATTGAATCCATTATTATAATTTTTAAAAGCCACATTACAAGCCCGCCAATGCAAACAAATATTATGTCCCAAAGTGCGTTCCAAATTGAATCTTGTCTATTTTCAAATTTTGCCCCAACTAAATATAAAACCGTATTCTCAAATAGCTCCCAAGCTATAGCGAATAATAATACAAATATAATAATGTGCCACCAATTAAAAATAGATGGTCCAATTAATGCTTCCGTTATAGTGATCATTAACGATAAAAGCAGAAAGGACGCAATTCCCATATCAATGTGTCCCCAGCTATAAAAGTCCCAAGGAGAACGACCAACATATTCCTCAACACTTCCTACAAAAGGGATGTGTTTATCATCGGATTTATCCTTGCCCATATCATCTTCACTTCTTTATAAATACTTTTTATTTAAAATTTAAAACAATAATACAAATAAATTAAAATTAAGATATTTTATGCGAATTTAAAATTAATGGAATTTAGAATAGTAAAAGAATAAAAATCTACTTCGTGTTTTCCATGACCCTTAATTAATTTTTTGAGAATGAGTGGTAAATTCTCATCAATTTTAAATTTCACTTTCTTGACCCGAATTAGATAACAGGGGGATAAATTCATCTCTAGCTAGTATTGCTGCATATTGTAGCGCTACATGAATATCATCTCTTTTTAGAGAAGGATACTCCTTTAAAATGTCCTCGATACTTATATCTTCTGCAAGATTATCCAATATAACTGAAACCTGTACTCTCGTTCCTTTTATATGTGCTTCACCATGACATGTATTTGGATCAATAGAAATTTTTTCCTTCCAATTCATTTTTCTCACTGAGTAGAAATTTTCCTATTTTAATTTATACAAATAATTTGAAGTGGTGCGTTATAAATAAAAACACTTAAAATGAATACTCTCTTCTAAAGAGCATTATTAAAAAAAAGAGATGTTCATGAAAAGACATGTTAAATACTAATAAACTAAAAGTAGGAGTCATTGGATGCGGAGTTGTAGCAAAAAATGGTCATTTACCGTGGTATCATCGATCTCCTCTTGTTGATATTAAAGCTATTGCTGATCCGGACATTTCGCGTTTAAATAGCATTCAGAAGCTATATCATGTCGAAAAACAGTATGAGAATCCAGAAGACTTAATTGATGATCCAGAAATCGACGCTATCAGCATATGTTCTCCTCATTGGGTTCATATGGAGCAAGTAATTAGAGCGGCAAAAAATGGAAAGCATATTTTGTGCGAAAAACCGATAGGAATTGATTTGAAAGAAGTAGATGACATGATCAGTAGTAGAGCATAATGATGTTATCTTTCAAACTGCTACGCAGAAAAGGTTTGATCAAGGCTTTCAAATGATAAAGGAAAACCTCATGAAAGAAAAGCTAGGTATGGTTTTTCACGCTTCAATTTATTGGTATCATTTCACTCCGGATTTAGAATCGAAATGGGTTCGAAGAGGATTAGATTTCTTTAAAAAATTAGGTATAGATATGGAAAAAGATCAAGGAGCATGGAGGCTAACTGATAAACGATGTGGAGGCGGCGACTTCTTGGATCATGGTCCACATTATATTGATTTATTGCGATGGTGGTTTGGTAATATTGATACAATAAGTGCCCATGTGAGGAGAACCCATAAAAGCAGAGTATTTGAGGACCATTCTGCTGCCTTGTTTTCATTCAAGCAAAATGATATTATTGCCGTATTCGAGCGATCTTCAAACATTATTGGACGTTTAAACGGCCAAGAACTAGGACGAATACACGGAACCAAGGGGTCTTATTATTTTTCTTTGCCTCACGAAATTAAATTAGCACCAATGACATTAAAAAAATATACTTGGAAAAATATTCTTAGAGATAAACCTAAAATAATTAAAACGAAATTTCCTAAAGATCCTTGGGATTTATCTTATGCAAGAGAAGTTCGGAGTTTTATAAATCAAGTGTTGGGACGCTCAAATGAGGATGTGAATTTTCCGGAAGAATGAATCCCAACTATTCACGATGGGAGAGCTGCTTTAGAGGCAGTTCTGTCTGTTTATGAATCTTCAAGGCTTCAGCAAACCGTTAAATTACCATTAAAAAGTTACACTCCTATTGATTTGTCTTGAACTTATCTTTTAACATCAATATTAAGAAAAAAGGGATATTTATGAAAAGACTTGTCAAAATCTCTAAGTATAACAAAAAAAATAAAAAATAAAATTAAAATAAAAGATTTAAAAAGCGACACACTATCAAATTAATCAATAGTGTATTGTAGTTCTTCCGTTATTCCCATTCTTTTGGCTTGATTTAGCATGAATTTTATTCTTTTTTCTCTGAGTAAATCATTGATAATTAATGTGGGTATCATTGCAAGAGTACCATACAATGGAAGTGGTAAAACAATTAGTAATAACATGATCAGTCCACTAATATTTGCTCCATAAGTCTCTGCCGCTGAATTTATAAACACCGAAATTAATTCATAGAAAGAAAATATCACTCCAATTCCAGCGTAACCTTTTAGAAATTGGTGAAACCACCCTCCCACGCTCCTGAATTCAATAAATTCACCCGTGTCTCTTACTTTTTCTTTATTTGAATAACCTATACCAGCGTCATTAAGAAACCAGGCTCCTGAAAAAAGGCCAGCTGAAGGAGCCGCTGTAAATATGCATAAAATAGCGAAAGTTAAGAAATAAACTTGGCCTGGTCTATTTATAAACACGGATTCTAAAAGGATTACCTCTTGTAAGTAAGGAGTAAAAATTAAGGCAAAATTTAATGTAGCCAATGTGGGAAAAACTCCTCGCATTATCACTTTAGATTTTTTAGGCACATCTCTTTCTATTATGCCGTAAATCATTTTCCGACCTATAAAGCGCTTATGGAGAAAAAGATATGCTATAGCAAATACAACTCCTAACAGAGCGCTAAAAATGAGGGGAAGAATGGATATCAAAAGGAATATAAAAAACACTTGTGTCCCGGCTGTAGCTCCTGGTAAAATTTTCGCAAAAGCAGAATCTTCTTGTTGTAGAGCTAATAAAGGTACGGAGCAAAAGATAAAATATATTATTATGCAAATGAGTTCTTTTTTGTACTTCATTTTTTATACCATTATATTATTTTTATTATTTAGAAATTGATAATAATCTATTATAAATATAACATAATTTGTTTTAAAATGTTAACAATTAACAAATAATATTACTTTCAATAAAATATATTTACTCCATAATTATTTTTTTTATTCCCCGCACTAATGAAAAATTAATTAATTCTATTACTTTCTATACATATAATGCCAGTTGAAGTAAATTTTATTAAAGTTATACTCTACTTAATTAAAGAACGGTTAAAGCATCCCTTTTCTTTTAAAAAAAGAATGTTTGAGTATTCAGAGCCTAATATAATATATGGATATACTGATCATCCATTGGACGAATTTGGAGGACCTCTTCTAGACACTTATAATTTTTTTAAGAAATATTTAAGCAAAAAAGCTTTTGTCATCAGAGAAGCGAAATTTAACAAAAGACGCAATAATATTTTTGATTTTGATTGTAATGGTTATAACATTTACATGTTTCGCCCAATACCAAAAGAAGTAGAAGACGAATTTCCCTATCCTAAATTGGGAAGAAAGCCCAAAAAAATGACTTTAAGAATTATCTTTTTGCAACCCGGGATATATAGAGTATTATGCGTTATTGGAGACGAAATTCCTCAACATGATACTGAAATGATTAATAAAGATATTACAAATGATACCTTTTCAGTAGAATTTCTGGAGGAAAAAAAATATTTTTGGCTTAAAACTTCCAAATTAACCTTAAAACTTTATAAAAATGATTTTAAGATCAAAATTTTAGATAAGAACGAAAAACTCATCACCGAATCTTCCGGTAAATCCAAGAACGATTTTGCTTCAACTTTGGATTCGTTCCCTTTAGGTTTTATTAGAGTTAAGAAACTTAAAAGGTTCTATGGGACGGAGTCGTTTGTTCTTTATCCCGGAGAAGCCGTATATGGTTTAGGAGAGCAATTTTCTTCTTTTAACAAAATAGGAATACCACGCTAAACATTACAATTTCAAAAGTTTTTGATAATATTAAAGTTCAAATACCCGAAATTTTCGGTATAAGCGATATAAAAGTTAACGACAAGATTTTATCGATTAACAAGGAAAATAATCGGATTATAGCAATTTTAAAAAAAAAAAATTTTAAATAATTATTTCCCATTTATATTTTTTTTGTGTTAATCTTTTTTATAACTTATAAAACAATTCTAAATGATAAAATACTGATCAATAGTATTTTCAAATTTATTAAATAAAGATATTTGACCTTTAAAATTTTTTATATAGTCCTTGAATTCGTCTAAAAAATCGTTAGCTATTAAATGCATGTATCTTTTTCTCAATGAATTTTTCTTTTTAAGCAAATAAGCAAATATAACATTATCTTTCGTGATGGTGTATAATCTTTCGTTTCCAAAAATTATTTCTTTGAGCGTTGTTCCAGGTTCTTGATTTAGAAATTCTTGTGAAAATGAAAACAAAGCAGAAATAAATCCTGCAATATGAGTTTCATTCTCAATGATTTTTTTCCTATTTTTTTTTATTCTTGAAAAATAACATGATCCTGAAGTGCCTAGAATAAAAATTGCCTCTATTCCCCTTGCACGGGGTATTATTATATTAACCTCACATAAAGATACAATATCTGAATTTGGAGTACTAGAACCGAAGGCATCAAATAATTTTTTTGAAAAGAAAAATAAATCTTTAAAACTCGTTGGATTATCTTTTTCGTCTAAATAAATAACTATTAATATATTCCCTCGTTGATTTTCGTTGAAATAAATGGATATCCTATAATTTTTTAAATTAATGAACGAATAAATACCATTTTTTTTTTTAACGATTTTTTTCATATATTTTTTCATTACATTTTTAATAAGAGAAGTATCAATTCCTTTACGAAAGATTTCTTTAAATTGCGTATTATTATTTATTTCTGACATCTTTATTAGTCCAATACCAAGAATTCGTAAGAGATCTAAATCTAATTTAGGGTTTTGATAATCTTCCATAATAATCTTCTTAAGGGGTTGTTCGAAAATAACATCCCTTTTTATAAATAACTTAAGTTTTGTATTTTTTTACAAAGAATAATAAATATCTTGTTTTTATTCTTTTAAAGTTTTATTATCTTTAAAATTAATGCTGGTTTAACATATAAACACGCCCCCTTTTTAACGATAACTTTATACAATTATTAATAAATTGAAAGTTTTCTCTACATCGAACGCATTCCTTACAGCGAAAATGATCGATCAAATCACCTAAAGTTTTGTCATATGAATATTATTGATGGTCGGTCCAGGTTAAAAACCTTTCAAACACCAATTCCTGATAAGCATTTACTTGTTTTCCTTTGGTAGATAAATCGAGTTCGCGTCCAAAACATTGAATTGCTTGTGATCAAAAAGAATTATTAATTGAATTTTTTCCATACAAAAGATTTTTTTTTTACAAATTCTCTGAGTAGGTAGGAGACTCCTTGAATTAGCGATTTCCAAAATTTTTTTTGGAACTTAAGTACTAAATGCGAGCTTTTATTAAAGAAATAAAAAAAGATTATAGTCGAATACAATTAGATCCAATTCGAATAAACAACTTGCGAAAAATAATTGTAAGCAAAAATATGAAAAAATTATTTATAGTTTATCAATTAGATTAATTTTAATAGGAACTATAAAAACCAAAAAAAAAAGAAAATAAGAAAAAATGAAAGTCAGTATAATAGGTTCTGGTTTGGCAGGTCTTACGGCGGCAGCTTATTTAGTTCGGGAAGGGCATCAAGTAACGGTTTATGAACAGTTTTCTGAAATCGGTGGTGTCACTGCTACCATGTCTCAAGATGGATTTTCATGGGATCTTGGTCCCTTACTTATTGGAGGAATAGGACCTCACGAAACGATTGGTAAAGTCCTGACAGAACTGGGATTAGCTGATAAAATACAATTAATTTTCGAAGATCGGGGGCAAGCATTTCCAGATTTCGAATTTTGGAGCCCTGACAAATATGAAGGCCCATATTGGCGCCGAGAAATGCTTAAACAGCTCTTTCCTGCTGAAAAAGAAGGATTGGACCGATATTATAAATTTTACGATCGGATGATGAGTCTAATGGCCATGGGCTCGAGATTAGAATGGGAAAAAGGTTTAAAAACTTTATTGCTTAAATTTAGAATGCTTTCAAGCTTTATCCGGATTAAGAAAAAAGTTAATTGGAATGCCAAACAAATAATGGATTATTTTTTTAAAGAACCTAAAATTAAAGCAATATACACATCTATACTGGCAGATTTTGTAATAAAGCCCAGTGAATTTATTGGGCTCGGCATTCCGGCTGTGAATGTAGAAAATGCCTTTGACAAACGAATTCCGGTTAAAATTAAAGGCGGAAAAACACCGATGTACCATTTTATAAAAGGAGGCTGCGGACAGTTGGTAAAAATATTAGCAGACTTCATACAAGCCAATGGAGGTGTTATTCATGCTAATATGTTAGTAAAAAAGATTGTAATTGAAAACAAAAAAGTTTCAGGAGTAAAGTTAGAAAACGGAGAATTTAAACCTGCTGACACAGTTTTAGTTAGTGGTGGAGCTCAAGATATTTGTTTCGATTTAGTAGGACGAGAACACTTACCCTCTGATTTAATAGAAAAAGTTGAAAAATTAGTTCACATGGAATCAGTATTGATGGTGCATGTAGGTATTGATTTTGACCCCACTCCTTACCAAAGGAAAGCTTTGTGTTATTATTATGGCACTTATGATATTGAGGGGGGCGTAGATCATTGTAGATCAGGTGATTTCCACGAAGGAAAAGAAGGTTTTTTAATATATATTCCATCAATGCATTCACCAGAAATGGCACCAAAAGGTAAACATGCGGTAACCGTTTATACAATTGCGCCACATCAATTAAACAAAGGAACTTGGAATAAACGAAGAGAAGAACTTGCAGAAAAAGTGCTTATTGAGGCAGAAAAAATCATACCCGACCTTCGAAAAAGAGCTTTAGTGAAAATTATTCTCACACCTGACGATTTCAAAAAGCGTATAAATGTAAAACGCCATAGTTTTGGTGGATTGGCACCAATAATGGGACAACAAGGAATCCCCCATCGTACAACCGTACGAGGATTATGGTTCATCGGAGCTCAGAGCGAATCTAGCGGTGGTTTAGCAGGCGTAGTATCAGGTGCCCGAAAAACTATCAAGATGATACTTAAAGAGAAATGAAATAAATTTTACAATATAATGGGTTTTTTTTTCCTTTGATTTTTAATTTTTTTAGAATTTAATCGTTTTTAAATAGCATTCAATGGTTATTTTTATTTGTATAAAGTTAATCCTTTTATTATTGAGATTATTAAATGTGATTAAAATAAATACATTGGATCTTTCCAAAAAAAAATGGAATACTTACCGTTCTTGAAAAAATAATTGTTTAATAAATTAAAAATATGTCTTTAACATTCTTATCTTTAAAGATTTAACGCCTAGTTTAATTTTAATGCAATTTTTCCCTTATTAAATTCTTAATAAAATTTATATTTCTTTTGATTAATAGCTATAAAATTTAAAATTATTAAAAAAATTCGGATAACATTTTTTATAAAAAATGCAAAATGTTCCAAGAATTTTACGAAAAGTTTTAATTTTTAATTAAATTCATGAGCTTTTTTAGCTTTTATTTCTAAATTTAAGAAGCATTTAAGAAATCTAAAGTTTAATGAAATTTAATATGATTATAACAATGTATTTTACTGAATAATTGAATAGAGCTTTCATGAAATTAACGATAGATTTATTAGGAGGAAAAATAATAATAATTATTAGGAGGAAAAATAATAATATTTTATTTTTCTAAATAGTGTAGTGGAATGCTTGTATTAGCCCATAATTTATTCCTCCACTAATAAAGTTTTTGGAGTTAACTCCAATCATTCCATTACTTTTTTTTTATTTTTTTCTATTAAAAAACATCGAATAAATGATTTTTTACGCTTA
>JAUWRB010000259.1 GCA_030610785.1 Promethearchaeota archaeon
CGCGATATGAAAGTAGTAGGGCTTCCTTTCTTAGAAATAATAATGGATGAACATTCTGGAGAGGCAGGGCTTTTAACTAGAATAGAATCGTTCTTAGAGATGATCCAGCGGAAGAAAAAGAAATTGAAACTAGAGTCCAAAACAAAAATTGACACGAAGGTTGCTTGAATATTTTTTATTCTTTTCCTTTCTCTTTAAAATAATAAAATTTTTCTAACTTTTTTATTTTTTAAATCTCACGAATAACCTACAAGCAAACAAGCACACTAATTTTGTTATCTATTAAAGTGATTGAAAAAAAAAAGTAAGTTTTTTTATATACAATAAACATGTATTAATGATAGAAATAATACATTTCAATAGGTTAAAAATTATGAGATTTAGGTAAAAAATGATTATTGAAATTTTTAATTTTAGTTCTCTTTTGATTTCTTTATTATTAATGTCTTATCTTTATATTATTAGCATTCAACCAGTAAAAAGAGCTGAAAAATACGGAGATAAAGCATGGAACGACTGCAAAAAATTACGTAGCATCTGCGGATTTTTGGAACTAATTTCAATAATTAACATTATTCTCTGGATATGGTTTCCTCTTCCAATTTTTGCTACATGGATCGTTAATTCTAATATTTTTATAGGAATTATCGTTGCGATTTGCATTGGAGTACCTTGTATCATTATCATGAGAAAAGGTGTAAAAGATGCTGGTCATGAAACTCTTTCTCCATCAAAGGATACTGAAATGTACGGGGGAATTTATAATTATATCCGACACCCTCAAACTCTTGGAGAATTTCCTTTATATGTGATGTTTGGATTTGCAGTCAATTCTTGGTTTTTAGTCATAATTTCGGCATTATTTCTTGTAATATATGTCCCTATCATGATTCATTACGAAGAAAAAGACCTAATTAGACGATTTGGTAAAAAATATCGCGAATATCAAAAAAGGACAGGGGCTTTATTCCCAAAATTAAGAATAAAAAGATAATTAATTACATTTTTAAAAATAAAAAAATTAAAAATTAATTGAGAAAATTAAAAATTAATTGAGGAAATTAAAAATTATCATGAGTGATTCCAAAACCTTAAAATCATCAAATTCAAGCGTGAATAATGCTATTAACATTAAAAAAAATAAATATTTATTTGTTGCTGGACTCTCATTATTAATATATTCCTTAATTGAAGTCTCTGATAGCATTGCTATTCTTTTAATTGCATTTGATATAATTCCTAATATTTATCTTGATTTTGATATTGTTATTCCAGAAATTCGGCAAGTCTTGCAGACACGACCATTTTATTTTATTCCATTCTTTTGGGGTTTTACATTAATGAGAATCGTTTCTACTATTGGAATTTTTAAGAACTTACTATGGGGCTTTTGGATCGCAATTATAAGTCTGATAACTACAATGATTCTCGCAATACTATTCTTACCTTTTGGCTTTTTTGAACTATTTTTTTGTATTATAATTTTAATTTTATTGATAATTGGATATTGCAATAAAAAGTCGATAATTTGAACTATTTATAAAGCATAAAATAATTTCGAAAGTTTAAGTTTTTTTCCTTGATATCACCTAAATATCACTCCTTATTATATTTTACCAAGTGTCCCTTATAGATATGAAGAAACTTCAAATAACGCGGGATTCTCCGGATCATGATGAATTGGTCGTATTATATAAAAAAGAAAAAGATCCAAGATTAAAGGAGCGATATCAGGCGCTATATCTAATGCACGAGCTTAAAAATTGTGTTAAAGTAGCAGAAATAATTAAAAGATCCCAAAAGTCAATTCAATCATGGATTAATGCATTTAATGAGGGCGGACTCGAGGGGATCGTTCCAGGTAAGCCTCCAGGACGACCTCCACAGCTTTCAGAAAATCAGATGGAAGAGTTAAAAAAGGACATTTTAACGCACCCTCGCAAGTTGGGATACGAGTTCAGTAATTGGGAGGGGAAGAGCGTATCTGAACACATCAAAAAAAAGTTCAGCATCTTTCTTAAAGTACGACGATGCCAATATTTGCTCCACGAACTAGGATTTACGCTCCAACGCCCTCGATACAAGTTTCCAAAAGCGGATCCTGAAGAGCAAAAAGAATTCAAGAAGGATTTTAAAAAAAACTCGATTTTCTTGGCCCAAAGCATGTAGTTCTATTCCTTGACGAGGCAAGTATCCAATTTTCCCCCACAATCGTTCGCATGTGGTCGTTGAAAGGTCAGCAGCCTGAGATTTTAACTTACGGCGGTCGAAAGCGGCAGCAATTAATTGGAGCGGTCGACCCTCTTGAAGGAAAAGTGCATGTGGCGCTTTCAGACATGTTAAAAGCCCTACAATTTCAGCATTTTTTAGAGGGGCTGCTTGCCAGATATCCGGGCGACTGGAAACTCATCATTGTTTTGGATAACGCCCGAGCACACCATTCGAAAGAATTAAAACCTTTTTTAAAAGCTAATAAAGATAGACTCGAACTCGTGTTCTTACCTCCATATTCTCCCAATTTAAACCCAATGGAATGGTTCTGGAAGTTTTTACGGAAGAAAGTCACGCATAACACATTTTTTGGCACTTTCAAGGAATTGCAACGTGCGTTAATAAAATTTATAATGAAATTTAAATTACCATCACCTGTAATTCAAACTAGATGCAGTTATTCGAAAGTATTTAGTGCGTCATAAATATATTCCATTGAAAAAATTTAGTAAAACCTATTAACTAAATTGGGTCTTCTTTAATAAAATTATCATACTATTGATAATCTGTTTTAATTGAGCATGTTTTTATATTAAACCGTGTTATTTAATCGAAAGACCATTTAAGTTAAACTTAAACGGGAAATTTCTTAATAAATCGTAAAACTCATTAAGAATTTAATCTTTTAATAATAGAATAATTGAAAAAATTTAAAGTATTAAAATTAATTGCGATAAATAACATTACCTCAAGCATGTCAAGAAAATGATAATTAGCTTTCCTAACATGGGACACTGCTGGCCAGCGTTTAAAACTTTATTTAATACTCTCGACGAGAGTATCGAAGTCGTGTTGCCCGATCCTACGAATCGTGAAGCAATTAAAATAGGCGTGAAATATAGCCCCGAATTCGTGTGCTTTCCTTTTAAAGCTACTCTCGGAGATTTTGTCAGCGCAATAAAAAAAGGAGCAGATACGCTCGTAATGGCCATAGATTGCGGCCCTTGCCGCTTCGGCTTTTACGCGTCCGTACAAGAACGTATTCTACACGATATGGGATACAAGCACGTGAGGGTTATTCCCCTCGATCAAGCCGATCTTCTCGAACTAAAGTGGGTTAAAACGCTTTTTGAAATCGCACCTCCAAAAAATAATAAATTAGCATTATATTCGAACGCAATTAAAGCAGTGATATCTTTTGTGAAAAAAGCAAAGCTATTAAACGATATTCAGACGGCTGAGGGTTTATTTCGAGCTTACGAGCGTAACCAAGGCGCCACCACGGATACTGTACAAAAATTATTGGTGAGCCTTGACGAAACAAAAAAACTCAATGAATTAAGAAAATTTAAGACAGTTATTAAAAACACTTTTAATGAAATAGATGTCGATAAAACTCGTACCCCCTTAAGAGTAGGAGTCTCCGGTGAAATCCATATAAGTCTTGAGCCTTACGTGAATCTTGACATCAGACGAAAGCTTGGAGAAATGGGATGTGAGATACACCAATCATTGAGTCTTTACGATTGGGTCGTACATAAATTTCATCTGAATTATCATAGAAAGTGGCTTGAACATCTTTCACATCCTCATGTTCCGATGGATATTGGGGGAGAATGCGTCTGGGTTCTAGGAGAATATATAGATAAGGCTCGAGCGGATTTTGATGGATTTATACACCAGTATCCATTTACATGCATGCCAGAGGTAACGGCTCGAACGATTATAACTAATAAGCTTAAAAAAAAATATAATTTACCGACAATATTTTTCTCTTTTGACGAACAAAGCGCGTCTGAAGGCTTTAGAACCCGCCTTGAGGCATTTGTTGACCTCATGCATTCACGTCGTAATCAAGAAATTAAAACTAAAGCCGAATTTATAGCAAATGGTAATAAAAAAATTTATCCTCATTATGGAAGTAATTTCTATAACGAATGTGCTCAATTAATTAAAACACAATAAAGGTATGAATAAATGGTACAAGTTTCAGAACAAGTTTCGGAAAAGTTACAGAAAAAGGACGCTTTCCTCGGTATTGATGTTGGTAGCGTGAGTTTAAAGTTCGTTTTAATGGATACGGACGGAG
>JAUWRB010000026.1 GCA_030610785.1 Promethearchaeota archaeon
TAAAAAACCAATAAAAAAAAATAAGAAAGAAACAAAACTGATATCAGTAATTAAAGTAGCAGACAGCAATATTAGAATCCAATCTATAATAAAAACAACCATTATTATTGAAAAAATGTTTTCATTAAACATATTTTTTAATCCATCAATAAAGCTCATGGTTAATAACTCTCGTTTTGAGTATTTTAAATAAATTTATATTTTTTATTAAAATATATTATAAATGTTTTTAATTTTTATTAAAGGTTTATGAATTTTGTATAAATAAGGAATAAAAATCACCCATTTGCTTGGGTTGTATTGATTGAAGCGCTTGTATTTGTTTGTTGCACGATTATTTGGGGTGTTGTTACAGGTATCAAGCCATATTACCCATTCTTCAAGCAACCGGGAGAAGAACTCTGGATTTGACGCGTGTTGATTTAAAAATTAGCGAAAATACTAATTTTTTATTTTCTCATTTTGAGAAAACCACCTGATTTCATTAACTCGCAAGGTTTAAAATAATCTTTACCACTTTTTTCAACAAAATCGTCCAGCAATTTAGTCCATTTTTTGTAATTTCTTTTTCCGGCAGCAAAAGGACCAGGCATATCCATCCCAGCTAACATCGTATCGTCAATAATTTTATAGCCTGAAACGATTCCTTCTTCTAAAAGCCTACACCCTTCATTTAGTTGAAGTGCAAAGAATAAATCAAAGTTAAAAAGTCCCGCTTTTTTGGTCGTGTCCACTATAGGTTTTCTCTCAATCCATTGATAAAGTCCCTTGCCCGTTTTTCTTCCCAAATTTCCCTCTTTTACTAGTTTAGTAAGCGTTTTACCCGGAGCAAAATCGGGAGATATTACTTTTTCAAAATATTTATGGGTGTTATATATGGTTTCAAGCCCTATATAATCCCATTTAGCATAAGGTCCCATGCTTTGAAAAGAAGTGACATCCGCATCGATTTGTCCGCAAGGAATCCCATTTTTCACAGCTTCATCGAGAAGCCAATTTAAATAGACATTCATGGATATATTTAAACGATTTACTATAAATCCCGGACTTTCTTTTTCGATAACGGGGAGAATTCTTTTCCCTTTAAGGGCAGGAAGTTGTTTTCCAACTTGAATTGTAATAGTAACAGTTTCGTTAGAAGTTTTTTCACCTCTAATTAATTCGATTAATCTAAGAAGAGGTATTGGAATGAAAAAATGCATGCCAATTACTTTATCAGGTCGACCTGACTTAGAAGCGATTTCTGTAATACTCATCGTGGAAGTATTCGTTGCTAAGATTGCATGTGTAGGTGTAAATTCTCCTAATTTTCTAAATAAATCTTGTTTTAATCTCATTACTTCGGGTATTGCTTCAACAACAAAATCAGCTTCTTTAACAGCATTCTTTAATCCTAATTCTCTTTCAAGCTTCTCCATTAAGCCATTTGCTGTAAATCCTTTTTTTAAATCTCCCTTTAATTCCAGTTTTTTTAATCCATCGAAGATATAGTCCGCTCCATCGTTAATTATTTCCATTCTAAGATCATTCAGAACAACTCTCTGAAAACCCGCCATGAGGGCAACTTGCGCAATTTCTCTTCCCATTGTACCCGCGCCAATAACCGCAAACGTTTTAATTTCGTTAATATCGCTCATTATTTACCATCCGTTTTCTAAATTCTTATATTTTATATATAACAATTAATAGAGACATAAGTGAAATTATTTATAAATATAAATTATTAAAAAAAGAACGAGAAGACATACCACGAAAGCATCATCGTCCCGATTCCCATGAATATTGAAATTGGGAGCCCAGGTAAGATTTTATTCCGTTTTAAACCTGAGATAGTGATTCCTGTTCCAATTATAATTGCGATTGCCGTTAAAATCATTACGATTAAATTATTCGACAGAATAAGTGCGCTTGAGGTAAGCATGCTGTAAAAAGCTAAATCGCCTATACCAATTTCTAGTTTAGAAGTATCGTATTTAATTTCGCCGTTTTCCATTTTTTTTTTTAGCTCTCCTTCAGAAAGAGCGTCATCTTCACCGTTATACGAGGCAATATCAATCATTTCCTTGATTGGCCCACGCTTGGATTTCACGGCGAAGATATCCCATAAAGAAATACCTATTAATATGGCTAAGGTAGTCCATAATGGCATGATAACTCCCAATAATGCCCCTGTTAATAAACCAATGTATAAAACTACAAAATTCTTTACATGTACCGATTTAGAAGTAAAATATTTGTAAAGCATGAGAAATGTAAAAATTCCCGTACCAATCGGTAAAATATAGTTAACAATGACTACATAACTATAATAAACCAGTTCTGATTCTGGAAATTGTACAAATAATAAGTATATTAAAATTTCTCCGAAAAACCAAGTTAGAAAAAATCCTAAAATACAAAAACTAAACCCAAATATATATTTTAAAACTTCAATTCCTTTTTTTTTAACTATTATAATTATTATAAATGAAGAAATTGCGGCGACTGCCGTAAATATTAACCCATTTAATAAGCCACCCGCAATCCCTAATTCCTCTTCAGAGACATAGCCGCCTTCAATTTGAACTCCTGCTAAAACATGAGTTGCGTACGATAAAAATCCCGCAAAAACAACTACAACAATTATAGGGAGAGGAAAAAGGTTTCTATTAATTCTATAGGTTGGAAAAAAATGGGGAATATCTTTTTTTATTAATTCTTCTCTTGATTCCATATTGATACCTTAATACCTTAAATATCTTAATACCTTAAATATTTAATACCTTAAATATCTATTAAAAACTAACTCAAATCCTATTTATACATTCACGTTAATTAAATAATTATTATCAATTATTTCTTAAAATAATTAATACTTAAAATTAAACGAGATTAAAAACTCTTAAATAAAATGATTTTTATTTTTTTGTTAAACTAATTAGATTAATTAGTTGTTGATTAATTAAGGCAATGTCAAGAGTTCAAAAATATCAAAGAAAAATTAAAAAATATCTTTCAAAACTATCGAAAATTAAATTTAGAGATAAATTAGACAATTTAATACTTCGAATAGGCATATCTTCTCCTCCGATTGAATTCGATTTAGTTGATACGCACGTGAGAGAGCTTATATTTCCTTGTAATTTAGGAGTTCTTTTCTGCGGGAAGTTTGAAAATACTTTATTCGAAAAAGCCAGGAACGAATTAGATAAAATTTTTGATTCGTTTTTTTATCACGTGAGCAATTTAGGAGAATTTAAATTCCCAATTGATGTTTTATCGAGAGGAATAAAAAAAGAATTTAAAGAGGTTGATAAAACTAAAAAAAAATTGGAAATGCATCCAACAAATAAATTTTATCAAATTTTAATTAATAACCGAATTAAGAACAAACTGGACATGATATTAGCAATAACAGATTTACCGATCTACTCTAGCAGTAATAATGACATTATCTTTCTTTTTGGAGAAGCTAACTTAAAACATCGAAGCTGCGTTGTATCTTCACTTAAATTAAAAGAAAAGTTTTATAATAGGGCTAAAAATAAAAATTTGTTTGAATGGAGAGTAATTAAGGAAATAATACACGAAATTGGACACCTTATTTTAGGGCTTGAACATTGCGCTAATAATTCGTGTGTAATGCGCTTTTCAAGGGAAATTGAGGAAATTGATGTAAAATCGATTAAGTTATGTGAAGAATGCAATTTAAAATTAAAAAAAGTTCGAAAGAGTTTTAATATCTAAAGAAAATCTTATTTAACAATTAAAAGCAAACATTAGGAAGGTGATGAATGAATTCTTTTACTAATTCCACTCGACGATTTCTTTCTTCCTTGTAAAAGCGCAACGGATACAGCTCATCCATTGTAAATTTATATAACTTTATCCAAGTTTCTGCAACTTTACTTACTTTATAATTTTCTGCCTCTTTTTTCGCATTCTTACCAAATTCCGCTCTAAGATCGTCGTCTTTGAATAATTTAATAACATATTTCGCAAATTCTTCCAAATCATTAGCGAGATAACCCGTTTTACCGTGTTTTATTACATCTCTTATGCCTATAGCGTTAGCTCCTACATTTGGCGTACCTTGTGCCATTGCTTCAATAAGAACTAATCCTTCTGCTTCAATAAAGCTCCATAAGCAACTGACGTCAGCAATATTATATAATCTTAATAAATCTAAAAATGGGACTCTTCCTTCGTAAGAAACATAATCTTCCATGTGACATCTTTTTATTATTGTTCTTACGGCGTCAGTTGAAGGACCTGATCCGCCGACTAATAATAAGTGAGAATTTGGCACTTCTTTGTGAATTTTTTTAAATGCCCTTATAATACTTAAGGGGTGTTTTTCCGGAGATAATCTGGAAGCATATAAAAGGACTTTTTTATCTCCTAAGTTATACTTTTCACGTATTCCATTTTCTTTAACATCCTCAAAATAGAAATCTTGAATTCCATTAGAGAGCGAAATGATAGGCTCTTTAAATCTATGATCAATTAAAAGATCTTTCTTTGATCTGGTTGCAACGTGAGTCATATCGTATTTATCAAGTACATGACGTTCATATCTCCAGATAAAATCAATTTTAGTTAATAATTTACCGATTATGGGGACATACTGTGCAGTATAGTATTGCATTGGAGAATTGTGGGTCCCTATAAGAGGCACGCCAAGATACTTTGCCCAATTTATTGCCATAGAACCAATAGTTGCGTGCGTATGAATGTGGCAAATATCTAAAAAATCGTGTTGACAAAAAAAATATTTATGTAAAGGAAAACTTAACACAAAATCCGTTTTAGAAGAAACTCTGGCGCCACCTAAATCATAAAAGTGTAGAGATTCCGGATATTGGTATCCATTTTGGATTTTAGGGGCAAAAATATGAACATTGTGTCCTAATTTTGCGATAGCCTCGGATAGAAATCTTACTGCGTGTGCAGTTCCGTTAACCTGCGAGTACATGCATGTGAAGAATCCAATATCGAGTTTTTGTTTTACCATTCTTTTTTTTTTTAACGGGTTTAAAAAATAATATCAATGATTGTTTATATAGACATATGTTTTATTAAAAAAAAAGCTGTTTTTTAATAAACTTAAAAAACCATTGCCTTATAGATTAACAAGATCTCCCTTATAATTTAAAATATATGAACCAATTCGAATTTTGAGAATCAGATTGTAATAAAAAATGTTATAATTTTTAATAAATAACCATTCTTTTAAAATTAAAATTATAGAGTTAAGATATCATTAAATTTGCTCACATTTTTCGTAGAATCAGGGTAATCTAATAGAACGAATTTTCGTAAATTTTTAAGATTATTTTGGTCTTTGAACTTTAAGATTTCATTAAAATTAAGTTTTAATTATTTTTTTAGTTGTTTAGAAACTCTAATCACATTTTAAATTAACAATTTAATCTTTTAATCAATTTTAATTAAGAAATAGAATTTTTATTTATAATATCATAATAATTTTTAATACAATGAATCAAAATCGAATTAATATAATTCATATTAAAAATATTAAAAATATACTAAAAAACACAAAATTTTTTTTTGATTTTAAATTTATCTTTAATATGGACGCAATAGAAAAACAAGAGATTGTTAATGATATAATCAAAAAAAGAAGACTAACTTATTCAATTGAGATAAGTGATGTCCAAGGTAATAAATACACGGTGCTCACTAATTTTGGTTCCACAATTGTCTATATAAAGAAAGGAGAGAACTATTTTACTGAAGAGGAATTAAAGAAAAATTAGTATATTTTTTTTTCAACAAACTTTTTAAGAGTTTAACGAAAAAGTATTATAGATAATATTTTAAGATTGGAGTATTTTTATTTAACATGTAAAAGACTCATATTTAAAAAAAAGTTGATTCAAATTCACCGAAAAAAATTAAGGCCAGATAGAACTGAAAGGAAATCAACAGAAAAATTTAGAGCTGTTATTGACGAGAACACTTCTCTCTCAATGTATCATAAAGAAAATAGGTCTTTTTGCATTATACGTAAAGATCTTGCGCGAGCCTATGAAATGGAAGTTAATCCTTCGGAAGCTCCGATCATTAATAAAATATTAAACGACCCTGAACCTTACGAGAGTTCTCTGGCCGATTTAAAGATTTTAGACGAGGAAGTATTTCCAATAAGCGAGGCGATTAAAAAAGTATTTGGAGATAAAAAAGATCTTAAATTAAATTCAATTAAATTGGCTATTGGAGGAAGTTTCAACGATTATGTAACAATTAGAGAAAACGATTTAATAAAATTCGATGTTAAACCCACGCTTAGTGGATTAATAGAATTTGTTAAAGAAAATAGCAAGAGCATTTTAGGGTTTTTAAATTGTGAATATATTAGCGAAGAAGGAAATGTAATTTATTTGAATTGTGGTAAAAAAAAGTTATCAGATAACATATTTTCAATTAAGTTAAAGATCTTAGCTTCAATGCAACAACGTGGATTTTTTTTACAACAAGAGCATAAATATTATGGGCTTCAGTTATACATCGTTATAGAATCGCGAAAACACAATGATGATAAATTTTTTGAGTTTTTAAAAGAACTCGGAATCGATTGGGAGTTAATCTTTTTCAGGAGAAGATTAGCCATCCACGATTGGGTGTTAATTGAATGCGAGCAAAACTCTGAAAATTTAAAATGTTATTTACGCGCTAAATTTGAGACTTTAAATTATTTTGACGTTAATAATATAATTCGTGTGGTATTAAAAAATCAATTACCTTTTATTGTTGCTAATAAAATGGGCTCTTTATTATACAAAATGAAACTTGAAAGGGCCCTTCTACTTCAAGAGAAAAATTTTGAGGAGATAGGATTTTCCCATTCAAACCTTAAAGAAAATTGGTTAAATGATAAGGAAGGACAAATTAGAAAAAATATTTTTCAAAACAAAAAGAATCAACCGATGGGCGAATATTCAATGACGCTTAAGAAAGCAGAAATTGCAGCAGCAGCTAAACTTGCGTGTGCTTATTTAGGGATTCGTAAGAAAATGAAATTTGATCAAGATATTCCGATTTCGGAAATTCTAAAATATGAACAAGAGTTAACCCACTTTTAAAATCCTTAGTACTTAACTTTTAAAAAAAAAAATTAAATACGAGATAAAAATATAAAAAATTAGATTTATTTTATCTCAATCCGTAAGATTGTTTTAATAAATTGTGATTTATTTCTCCAACAGTAATGGTTCTTCCGGTTTTAATATTATTTACAGTATATTTTGCGGGGGCAAATAAACCTGGGTCGATTTTATAGAAATCATAATTAGCTGCTTTAAAAATCTCGTTAAATGGTTTTCCGTAGCTTGAAGATTGATTGGCTGGAGCTTTTTCAAGAAGGGCAAATAATTCTTCCTCTTGAGATTTATCAGCTTCAATAGTATAAAAAGTCGTACCTGCTGCGATTATTGAATCATTTGTTGTTCCCATTGCAGCAAAATCATCTTTAGCAATTGGAGCAATTGTAGTAGTCCCGAAACCATCCTTAATTACATCTAAAGGAAAATGAATCTCATGTAATTTATGAATCCCTGTTTCCACAATTCTAGCAGCTACTTGAATTGAACCAGTAAGACATGCTGTAGGCGCACATATTGCATAAGTTTGGTTTGGAGCTACCTTACTTTTATCAGTTACTATCGCCATTACTTCATCGTTAGGCATTTTTCGAGTTTCAAAAACAATGATTGCACATTCAGAATCATCTTGATAATTTAATTCCTCAAATAACTTTTCTCCTCTGCTTTTAGCTCGAGCGGGGCCTGAACCTAAGGATTGAAACACTACTTTTTTCTTTATTTGACCGTCTTTTTCCACTTCTTTCTTTAATTTTACGCTCCATCCTGCTAACTGAGACGCCATGCAAGAAATAATAGGTTCAGAAGTATATACATTTACTGCGGGTAAATAATGACCATCCAAGTTATATGATGTGAATTCAACAGAGCCTAAACCACCCATACAAATTTCTCCAACTAATTTTCCACCAATCCACGATGCATTTGTCATATCTATAACGGTGGCACCACTGCTTAATTTTTCTATTTTTGCGCCATATAATTCTTTATTTGCTATTATATCATTAACAATTTTTAAGGCTAATTCATTGATTTTTACATGATGCATGTTTTTCACTAATTTTTTTTAATTTTAATTGAGTATTTATTATTACTTTGATACTTAATTATATTTATAGTTAATGTAGAAATTAATATGATTAAATAATGAATGATACCATAGAAAAATTAAAAAAATTATCTATTGATTTAAATAATGCAAAAGATTACTTTTTTAAGCATTTAAAAACATTACAGTCGTCAGTTCATATTTATACTCATTTAGATGCAGATGGTTTAACTTCAGGGGCAATTCTTGGGAAAGCGTTATATAGAGCAGGTATTCCTTTTCAAATAACGGTTTTACGACAATTAGAAAAGGAAGAAATTGAAAAAATAGCCAAAAAGGTTAAAGAATTTCGTAATTTCATTATTTTTTCGGACTTTGGAAGTGGACAATATAAGGAACTCCAAAAAAAATTGTTTATTAACGATCATTTTGCCCCATTTATTATTTTAGATCATCACATCCCTCAAAATATTTCTAATAAAGAAAAAAAAGAATTATTAGAAGATTTACACAAAAAAACTAATCCTTGGCACATTAATCCGTATTTTTACGATATAGATGGAAGTAACGAGATATCTGGAGCGGGATTATGTTATTACTTCGCAAAATGTTTAAATAAAAGTAATATTGATCTTTCTCCTCTTGCGATTATTGGAGCAATAGGAGATATACAAAATAAAGGACCGAATAAATCTTTTAAAGGAATTAATTCTCTTATTTTGGAAGAAGCTAAAAATTCTGGGCAAATTGAAGTTATCGATGATTTAAATTTTTCCTCAATAAAGCCCTTAAATGAAGCAATTGCGTATTCATCTGAAATAAAATTACCAGGATTATCAAAAGATCCAAATAAAATGTTGAAATTCCTACAAACATTAGGAATTTTTATGGAAAATTCTGAAGGAAATATTAGAACATTATCTGACTTAAACCAAGACGAAAAACAAAAGATAACATTAGCGATTATTGAATATTCTTCCTTTAAACTTGATATTGAACCTAGGAAAATCGTTGAAAAATTAATTGTTAATAGATATTCTTTAAAAAACGAATCATTTGGTTCAATACTTCACGATGCTAACGATTTTTCTAATCTTTTAAATTCTTGCGGGAGAACAGAAAATAGTTCTTTAGGTATTGCTATAGCAATGGGTGATAGGAAAGTTGCTTTTCAAAAAGCTCAGGAGATATTAAAAGACCATAAAAGATCTATAATGAAATCGCTTTCTTGGATTCAAGAAAATCAAAAAATTCAAAAAAAGGAATATATTCAATTCTTTTTTGGAGAAGATGTAATTCCTGAAAGTATTATAGGGACGATCTCTTCAATGCTAATTTTTGATGCTATAGGTCAGGTGGATAAATTAAAACCGATCTTTGGGTGTGCAAAAAGAGTAGATGAAGAAGTATATAAAATTTCTGGAAGAGCACACGAATTTATAGTTAATAAAGGTGTCAATCTTTCGGAAGCAATTAGAAAAGCTTCTGAACTTTCAAATATTGACTCTCTAGGAGGAGGACATCCTCCTGCTGCAGGAACTAAGGTTCCTATAGAAAAAATTGATATTTTTTTAGAAAATATAAATAAAGTAATTAAAGAGCAATTACAAAAAATTTAAATTACACGATAAAGTTCCTAATTTTTCTTCTAAATAGTATAAACTTCTCCTATTTCTGGAGCCACAGAATTATAACCCTTGCTAGAAAATGTGCTAGATAAAGACGTGGTTGATTTTGGATCACCATGAACGCAAAAAATATTTTTAGAATTATCGTAAAAATTTAGATTTTCAATATACTCACGAAGATGAACGCTATCAGCGTGACTTGAAAAATCAAAATAATCACGCTCGCACTTAGCGTAAATTTCAATAGCATTATGAGCGTGTTTTTTTCTCGAATTCTCGTTATATTTAAAAATTCCCTTATCTAAGAGCATTTTACCCGGAGAGCCCTCTACTTGATACCCAACTAAATAAATAGCTGAGAGTGGATCGTTTAAAAAAGATTTTATAAAGGCCATGGCAACCCCTCCCTTCAGCATTCCACTAGGTGCGATGATTACTCCATTATATTTCTTAACATTTGTTCTTACGCTTTTTGTTGAAACAAATTGCGTTTTTTTTAACGCTTTCTTTAACATTCTAATATTTTTAATGGATTCAGGATGATCTAAATATATCTTCGATACTTCTTTCGCTAGTCCAGCCATAAAAATCTTACCTTTATAATTATATTTATTCAAAATCATTAAAACTTCTTGAGAACGAGCAACTCCAAAAGCAGGAACGAGAACTCTCCCGCCATTTTCAATAGTATTAATCACGCGATCTACGAATTTTTCCTCTAATTCCTCTCTTGGAGGATGTTCTCTTAGTGCATAAGTCGACTCAACGATTAAACCGTCTATTTCAGGAATGTCTGAAGAATTGGCTGATTTATTTAAGTTTGTTTGTTGTGTATTGATATCTCCTGAATATAAAATTCGTTTATTATCAACTTCAACTAATATTGAAACGCTTCCAGGAATGTGTCCTGCGTTTATAAAAGTAAGATAAAAATTATCGTCAATCTTTTGACGCTTTCCATTTTTAAGAAAATATGAATTTTGAATTAATTTCTGTAACTCCTGATGTCCAAATGGGTAAGAAAAATTCGAAATTCTTAACGAATCTTTTATCAATACTTCTGAAATTTTTAGAGAAACTGGATTCGTAAAAAATGGAGGAGTTGCGTTTTTATATAGATAAGGCAACGCCCCCGAATGATCCACGTGGCAGTGAGTTAGAGCTATTGCCTTGAGATTTGTAGTATCTGGCTCTTGAGGGAGTCTTTCTTTTCCTTTAAATCTTATACCATGATCTAAAATACACTTCGCACCGGTTTTTGACTCGATTAAAATCGAAGAACGGCCTACTTCTCTTACTCCTCCTAAAAATTTAATTTTCGGCATATAAAAGTATCTCTAAAAATATTTAATATATCAAAAAAATTATTATTCTCATAAAATATAACAAATATCATAAAACTTATTAAAAAAACGTGAAATAACCATGAAACTAAAAGATAGTAATGTTGAAGCCAATATAGGAATCATTGGAGGGACAGGATCAGATATAGAACTAGAAAACGCAGAAGAAATTAAAGTATATACTCCTTATGGAGAACCTTCTGATTTTATTAATGTCGGCTATTTTAAAGGAAAAAAAGTTGCGTTCCTATCTCGACATGGCAAGGGGCACGTTATTCCGCCACATAAATTAAATTATAGAGCAAATATATGGGCGTTAAAAGAACTAGGGGTAAAATGCATAATTTCTCCGTCCGCAGTTGGCTCTCTTAAAAAAGAACACGATAAAAAAAAATTTATTTTAGTGGATCAATACATTGATAGAACGAGAAAAAGATTAGATACTTTTTACGAAGGCGGACAAGTTTGCCATATTGGCCAAGCTGACCCATATTGTTCGTATTTAAATAATTTGTTCTTTGAAAGCGCAAAAAATATTGAAGGATTTGACGTTCAATTCGGCGGTACTTATGTCTGCATTGAAGGACCCCGATTTTCAACGAGAGCGGAATCTAAAATGTTTCGCCAATGGGGTGGCGATATTATTGGAATGACAACTTATCCAGAAGTAGTATTGTCTGCTGAAAAAGAGATTTGTTATTGTTGCATCGCAATGGTAACCGATTTAGATGTATGGGCGGGAAAATGTCCAAATTGTGGAATTGTCGAAATAAAGGAAAAATGCGAAACATGCGGAGGTCCAGTTGAAAAATTGGGAGTTAGTATTGAAGAAATTTTAGAGACAATGGCAAAAAACGCTGATAATCTTAAAAAAATGCTAGAATTAACTATTCCTAAAATAGATACGGAAAAAGATTGTCCATGTAGACACTCTTTAACTGGTGCAATTCTATAGAGAAGAAAAAATATGTTTATAACAAAATTCATCCATGCCCTATAAATGACATGGTTTTCTTTTGCTCAGATTAGATAAAAAAATAGTATTTTTTTTTTAATATTCTTTTTTAAAAAAACTTTCCATTTATGATTGAGTTATTCTTCTACAGGTATATCTAATAAAGAATATATTTTATAGCCTTTTATTTTATCTCGTCCGTGCAAACTACCCGTAAGCTCCACTACAAATGCTATTCCCGCAACGATACCTCCCGCTTTTTCTATTAAATTACATGCTGCTTTTGCTGTTCCACCAGTTGCTAATAAATCATCAAATATTAACACTTTTTCATCTTTTTCAATGGCACCTTTATGCATTTCAATTTTATCTGTACCATATTCAAGTTCATATTCTTCGCTAATTATATCTGCAGGTAATTTCCCTGGTTTTCTAATTAAAACAAATCCCGCACCTAATTGATAGGCGATAACACCGCCCCATACATAACCTCGAGCTTCAATCGCAGCAACTTTAGTTATACCCTTATCTTTAAAGTGATTTATTATTCTATCGCACGATTCTTTAAAAGGCGCATGTTCTTTAGCCAAAGTAGTAATATCTTTAAATTGAATACCTTTAACTGGGAAATCAGGAACATTACGAATATACTTTTCTAAATTCATATAAACCATCCTTTTTTTAATTAGTAAAATGACTTAATTTAAGTTAATTTAAAATTATATTTTAATTCAATTGTTAAAGATTATTCTGCATAAATTTATAATTTAATTACTTAAATTAATAAAACTAGAAAAGATTAAATAAATAAAAAAGTATAAAAATTATATTAAGAATAGAATAAAAGATCATTATTTCAAGAGGTCGCTCTAATACAAGAAAAACTTATTTTATTCTTGTAATAAGAGTTTCCAAAGTTATTTGTGAATTATTATCAATCAAAAATGAAAAAAAGGGTTTCCGTTTAAGGAGATCTATATAATATTTTACCAATTTAAGGTTATAATTAATGAAGATATTATTATTTGGCCCTCAGAACGCAGGAAAAACATCATTAATGCGCACGACTTGTCTAGGCTATAATTTCATGAAAGTTATAAATTTAAAACCGACAAAAGGAGTTTCTCGAGAGAACTTCATGTTTCGAGGAATTATGGAGCTAACACTCTGGGATTGCGGCGGACAGGAGGTTTATATAGAACGTTATTTTTCTAAATCACAGCGTGAGCTAATTTTCTCTGAAGTCACCACCGCAATATTCATGGTGGATTCTGCCGTAGTAGATGCGGGAGTAAAAGGTGTTTTTGATGGTTTTTTAAAATATTTATATGAATTTAGCCCGCATGTTGATAAAATCTATATTTTATTAAATAAGATCGATTTGCAAAACTCTAGAGAAGACGATAATTACGAATTATTAATAAACGAAATAAGCGAAGAGAAACGAAAAAATTTAGAATTCACACCAGTTTCAGTTAAAGAAGGGTCAGCCCAACATAGATTAATAGAAGTTTTAGATTACGAAATTCAAAAGTCCAGTTTGGCAATGCAGCGAATAGGAAAAATAAGGCATTTATTGGACCAATTAAAATCCAATACTTTATCAGAATATCTTTTATTTAACCAACCAGATGGTCTATTGATTGCTTCCACCTTTGGAAAATTCGAATCAAAACCTTTAAAATTCATGACGTTTGAGAGTGGAAGTTTAGAATCAAATTTATATCATATTTACGAGGTAGTAATGAGCCAATTAAATGTTTCGAATGCTTCTTCTTTAACGCTATCTACACTTATCTACGAATCGGATACGGGTTATATATTAGTGAAGGAAATTCACGATGGAAGCGCCGTCTTAATGAGCGTTACAAGAAACAAAAATCCTGAAGTTTTTTCTGGAGTAATGAACGCTCTAACCGGGGAAGATTTTAAAAATTTAAAGAATACGTTAAAGACTTAAATTTTATAAAATAAAAATAAAGAATTGAAAAGTAAAAAATAAATTTTTTTTTATTGTTCTTTATCAAATAAACCTATCTTTGTTAAGATCCGTTGTTTAGCGTGGTGTGGTCTCCTTATGACGGTATTATTAGATTTTTCGATTTCTCTTGCGTCAGCGCACAATTCAGCTGCGGTTTTCATCATTTCATGAGCAGCTGCTAATAATGGCATGTATTCATCTTTATCTTTAAGAACAAAACACGCCCTTCCGGTTATTTTTGAAACTGATGCCGCTAATTCGTAAGCAGCTATTGCTTTCGCTCTGGCATATGGATTCGAGAATTCAGCAGCCTCGGTAGCGTTAGTGGCATTTATTTCTATTTGAGGCATCGTTGGTGTTCTACCTTCCAACATGTCCATTATTACTTTATTTAGTTCGTCAGCAATAAGGGCGAGGGCTCCAGTAATGGCAAGAACTTTAAGTAAATCCGCGTTGAATATGCTCATTTCAGTAGGGTCCAAGAATGGGCGTCTAGCACCAATCATCGAATCACAGCCTACAATAATGTATCCCATGTTCTTTTCTTTCATTTCATCGATGGCTTTCTTCGCTGGTGCGTCAGATACTATTATAGTGGGAATACTTCCAGTCATCTCTCTTGCCGCTTTTGGGCCTTTCAAAGCAGCATTAGGACTTGACATTATGAGTAAATCGGGTTCAAATTCTAACAATTTTTTCATTGTTTCCACGCAATGCTCCGGGGGATGCATCTTAGCACCAGAAGTTACTTCTATCACATTGATTCTCGTAGCTTCAGCTCTTTCATCCATTAAAAAAGCAAGCAAAAGGGAACTTCCGATAGTTCCATTCTTAAGAATGCCAATTTTTAAAATTTTTTCTTCGCTCATTTTTATTACAACTTTATTTTTTTTTTATTGAAATCATTAAAATAATATCTATTTAATTCAATAATTTATTAAAATTTTTAAGGTTTTTAAAAATTATAAATAAAATCAATGTCTAATAAAAATAATAAAATTTGAAATTTTATTCAAAAATACAAAATGTTGATAAAAAAATGGAATTAAATGGTGTAGAAATAGAAGATACTTATTGCGAAGCTTTTGGATCTTTCTTTTCCAGAATTTTAGTAACTGCTATAAATGAGAAATGGGTAAGAATAGCAGCTCAAATCGCTACCGGATATGGAACATCTACAATTCATTGTGACGCTGAAGCAGGCATAGATGTATTTGTTCCGGCAGATAAAACCCCTGATAACCGCCCGGGAGTAATTTTAATGTTTTTTATTTCCGATAAGAAGAAGGTTGGTAATATAGTAATGAATCGATTGGGGCAATGCGTATTAACATGCCCAACTACTGCTTGTTTTGACGCATTAAACGGATCTTTAGATGCTGAAAAGGAATTTGAAATAAAAATAGGAGCAAATCTAAGATATTTTGGTGATAAATTTGAAGAAAAAATAGAAACTTATCCTTTTGAGGCGTGGAAAATTCCTGTAATGGATGGAGAATTCATCGTTCAAAGCATGGCTAAAGCTGGAAAGGGCGTAGCAGGGGGTAATTTCTTAATAATTGGAAAAGACCAAGAATCAACTTTAGAAGCGGCAGAAAAATCAGTAGAAGCAATTAAAGATGTCATTAACCTCATTACTCCGTTTCCCGGAGGCATCGCAAGGTCAGGTTCAAAGGTTGGTTCAAAATACAGCTTCTTACACGCTTCAACTAACGATCCTCTATGTCCGACATTAAAAGGCAAAATTGACAATTCTCTATTAAAAGAGGGAGAAGAGTGCGTGTACGAAGTTATTTTTGATGGTGCTACTGAAGAAGCTATTAAGCAAGCAATGAAATTAGGAATTGAAGCAGCTGTTAAAATTCCTGGAGTACTTAGAATTTCCGCGGGTAATTATGGAGGAAAGCTTGGAAAGTTCCAATATAATCTACTTGATGTCTTAAAATAAAAAATTAGTAAAAAATTTCTTTTATTATAATTTTCTTTTTATTTTTCTTTGAGCAATTGTTTTTTTTGGTATCTCTTTCTCGGGTTTTGGGTCTTTTTCTTCTTTTTTAGTGGTTTCTTTTTTAGTGGTTTCTTTTTTAGTGGTTTCTTTTTTTTTTGGTATCGGTTTAGTTTTTTCTGAAACCTTCTTTTTTTGAGGTTTTTTGGGAGGAGGCGTTTTTTTTTTGGAAATTGTTATTTGAGATTCAATTAATTTAAATTTTAACACTTTATAAAGAAGAAAAATGCCTATTATAATACCAATCGCTATTCCTATGAAAAAAATAACCCAAGAAAAAATGCTGCTTAACGTGTCCGGAATAATTTTAATTTCTTGGGGTGCCATTTCATAATCATCACCAAGACCAACCATCGTTCCATCTGCGTCTATCACGTAAATATAAACGTACCAAGTTCCTGTAATTAAATCAACAGTTCTGATCGTTATTGTTAAATTTTCATTGTATTCTCGGGTAATATTAAACCATTCACCATTCTCGTCAACAAGGGCAACCTTTATTAGTGAAATGCCTTCTAAATCTGACACGTTAAAAGTGAAGATTAAATCCTCGCCATAATTTATAGAGATACTATCGTTTAATGTAAAATCGTTAATTTCAAAACCTAATATTTCAGGCGGATTATTTTTTACGGTTAAAGAAGTGAGATAGGAATCGGTTCCACCGTATTTATCTTTTGCCGTAATACTAACCTTGTAATTTCCTGCAGGTTTTGTTGCATCAATTGAAAATGCTTTCTCAAACGACTTATCTTTATTATTTACTAAATCGTAAGAAGCAGAATATCCCTCAGGATCTTCAAGAACCATTGTCACATTAATATACGCTGGATTAGTATCATCTTCTACATCAGATACATTTAAAGAAATCGAGCAAGATTTTGTTCTAAATACGCTTGTTGGTGAGAGACTTACTGTTGACAAGATTATCGTTGGATTTGAATTTACGACTAAAAATTTAAAATATTCTTCTGCCCATTTATTATTTTGTGTCATGTTTACTTTTACATAATAAAATTTATTCAATTGCTCGAACCAATCATCAATTTCAAGCGTGAATTGATAAGGATTTTCAGTAATACTAAAATTATTTTCATCAACTTCGAGTCGGTCCTTCTCATCCACGATAGAAACATTCCATTCTTCGATAGTTTCGTTTACTAATAAATCTGCTTTTAAGGATTGACCTCTTTTATATTCAGAACTATTAAAACCTACCATGCAATTTGAAATAATCGTGAAATTTGTAAAAGTTGTTCGGTCGTTTAACTGGTTCCTATCGTTTTCTGAAGTTCCATTATATATTATAAAATTAACAGTTTGAAATCCCAGTGGAGCGTTATACGCAGGCGTGAATGTATAATTATAATGAGAAACGGAAGTATCAGTCATTTCGTATTCCTTATCTGTATTATTTGAAAATGATATTATCATGTATGTTTTATTAGCTTTTTCACTTAGAAAAGCACTCACATCAACGGTAATATTAATTGATTCAAACGCTCGACGAATAATCGTTGCATTTCTATGTATGGCAGAATAACTCAATGATTTTGGATCATAGGCAGATTCTGGCGAATATATATCGCATAAATCGTCAATTTCTTTATTATCATTTTTAAGAGTAAAATCTTGAGTGCCATTTTCTGAATTTAAAGCAAAATTAAGCACGATGCTTGATAAAATAAAACTAATTAAAATAATTTGAATATATTTTTTTTCTTTCAAAGGCTTTAACTCATCTTCTTAATAATTTATTTTTAATATCTTTATTTTTATAGAATAGAATAATGGCAATTGGAATGGCAATTGGAATTATATAGAATAAAATCATATTTATTGTAGATAATTCTAATTCGACTTCAAAAAATAATTTTGCGATTATTTCTCCTGAATTATCTTTTAGAATAATTTCATAAGTTTTTTTTCCTATCTCGTAAG
This sequence comes from Promethearchaeota archaeon, assembly GCA_030610785.1. Taxonomy (GTDB): domain Archaea; phylum Asgardarchaeota; class Lokiarchaeia; order Sigyniarchaeales; family SOKP01; genus JAUWRB01. The sequence goes on from JAUWRB010000026.1 coordinate 18,005, forward strand.
GATTAATCGTTATTAACATATCTTCTACTATTCTATTTTTTCCGGGACTTAATTTTTTTAAATTACTTTCTACTACTATTCCATTAACGCTTAAAGAAAAATTTTCTGATACATCTTGATTATTTTGAATAATTATAATTAAAGAAGCAAATTCTCCTTGATTAATTTTATCTGGAAAGGAGCTGCTAATGATTTTAAATTTTGAAAGGACTTCAATAGTTAAAGTTTTGGTCTCAACAATCGAATTACCTTTTAAAAGACTCATTTCAACTTCTATTGAATCTTCATTCACGTTATTAGAAACGCTTAATTCAAAGGAAACTGTTCTTATTTCTTCCTCATTTAACGTTATTTCTTCTAAAATTTCACTAATATATTCTCCCGTAAAACTCATGTTTAAAGAAGTAGAATTTTCTGGTAAATGATTAATCAAATTTAACGAAACTTGAATTTTATCTCCGCTAACGGTTTTACTATCGTATATCAAATTATCGTAATCTAAGGCGCTTGTTACTATTATTGTAGTAGGAACATCTAAATAAATTACAGTTCCATTTTTAAATTTGAAATGTATTTCGTGAGTTCCAACGACCGCCTCGACTTCAGCTATAATTTCAAACGATACGAGAGTATCTCCTAAAGAAGTAAAATTAATTTCTTTTTTCTTGTAAATAAAACCATCACCTTCCAGAGATCCATTTAAAGTAATATTATATTTACGAGTACTGGAAATTTGGAGCGTGATATTAATAGTTTGGCCTTGAAATAATGAACTCTCTAATCCTTCAATTCCCATATTTTCTAATCCTGAAATAACATTAAAATTTTTTAAAGCAAGAGCTACGGCAAAAAAGGTAGTATTGGCAAAGATATGGATTGAATAACCTTCTTCTAACGGTAAATTTTCAGTTATCGGAAATAAAAGAACATGTTCGGTAACAGTTCTATTCGCTCCGTCTATTAGTACTTCGATAGTGAAATTAGTGGCTTTAGGTGCTGAACCATCCGTGGCATTTTCGATAATACCTAGTTCGAGATTAGTCACGGTTACATTCTCACCCTCTTGAAAAACTGAAAAATTTCCAGACGCTTCAAGTGCGCTCGTTAAGTTACTTGCAACTTGCTCCTTAGTAGCATTTGTTGTGACGTTAGAAATTTTAATACCCACTCTATCAGAAAAACTTGGATCTATTGCTCCAGAATCGCTAATATTAAACCACACGTAAAACTTATTGCTCGGTGTAGAAATATTAAAGTACGTTCCGTTTAAATCGTTGTTCGTGTCATTTGTACACGTTATTTTAGTTCTTTCTGCTACACTCCCAGTTGTCACGTTGAATTCAATGTGCTCTTCAAATGATTCCAACAAAGTTCCATTTGGATATTTAAATAGATA
>JAUWRB010000105.1 GCA_030610785.1 Promethearchaeota archaeon
CGTGAAGACAAGGAAATGATAAATCGAACATTTCAAATGGATGAGACACAAAAAACTCAAAAATCTTTTTTTCATAAGTTAAAATTTGCTATTAAGCAAAAGAATTTTATAGCATATGTACTCGCGTATTTATCTCAGACAACAGTAATGGCACTTTTACTAGCCTCAGTCCCTTATTGGGTGCAATATGTCTTAAAAATTGATCCGCTTTTTGAAATGGTTATATTACTATCGTTTCTCTTGGCAAGTGTATTTTCAGCTCCATTTTGGATAAAAATTGCTCGAAAATATGGAAATCGAATTGGATACATGTGTGGAACGGGGGGAACTGCTATTTTTTTAATGATTGCGATGTTTGTATGGAACTTTCCTGTTATTATCATTTGCTTTATTTTGATAGGTGTAAGCATGGGAGCGACATGGAGCTTGATATATCCAACTTTCTCGGATGTAATAGATGATATCGTAATAAAAACAGGAAACCGAGAAGAAGGAGTATACTATGGGTTTAGAACTTTTTTCGGTCGTCTTTCTATCGTGATCCAAGCCATTACATTTGGAATAATACACTCGCTTACCCTATTCGACCCCGCTGCCCAAAGTCAATCCATTCAAGTACAGTGGGGAATAAATATCGGCATGTTTGCAGTTCCAGCATTCTTTTATTTAATAGGATTCCTTTTCATGTGGAAAATATATGACCTTAAGCCAAAAAAAGTTGAAAATAATAAAAATAAGTTAATAGAACTTAATCTTTAACATTCAGAGATAAAAAGAAATAATTATTCAAAATTTTCTTTTTTTTATTAGAAAGAGTCTTAATTAAAGAGTAAAATAAATCTTGAAGGAAATTTTTAAAACACAATAATTTAAAATTTAAAATTTATATAGTAAACGAATTTATATAGTAAAGAAAACAAAGTTAAATCATGAATGAAATCTATAAAAAATATATTAAACACATGAATTCGGAATTAGCTCTAATTTCTATAATGTTTCTATTCTTTTTTGAATTAATTTCGGATTTTTTAGAATCGATTTACGCTTTGAATCTTATAGCCGTCGAATTAAACGAAAATATCTTAGCTGTTCTATTTTTATTAACGCCAATAATTCTCTTGATGCCTATTTTCAAAAAAGGCTTCCCAGATAAAATATTGTTATTATTAGGAGAAATAATCGTTATTACGAGAATCTTACAACCTTTCTTCATGCAACCTTCCTATAAAATGATAATTACAGGTATAGGAGTCGGATGTTTCATGATATTTTTACCTGTATATCTTAAAAGATTAAATCCGAGCGAACACGAAAAATATGGATTAATGTTGGGAGGGGGGTTAGCGTTCGGTCTTGCAGCATCTATTTTATTTAGAACTCTAGGTTCTTCAATTGATATTTCCACTTATAGTTGGTTTCAATGGATTGGTTGGATTCTAGGTGCAATAGCAGCAATAATTCTCGTGAATTTATTAAATCCAAAGCAAATAGAATTAAAAAATACAGATCCGTCTAGTAATACCTCGTCTTTATCGAATAACTCAGAAAATAAAAGAAATGTCGTTCATGTTAATAAATGGAAAATTTTTGGTCTCAGTCTGGGCATGATAAGTATATTGGTTATAATCTATTTTGCATTCAGTAGTCCAACTGTAATTTCAAGATGGACCGAAGGAAATCACATTGCAATTACTATTATACTCGTGCTAATGATAACCGCTTTTATATTCGTTGCGCTTTATAAACCAAATATTATCACAAAATTAAAACTACGTGAAATTTTATTGTGGAATGTAATATTCGTTTTAACTCTGGTTTTAACGATTTTGCCTCATCAAATAATATTTGCTTTTGTATCATCACATCCATATTACGCTCCCGAAACAACAATAATTAGTCATGTGCTGCTTTATCTGATGTTATTTCTCACACCAATAATTTTAATTGATTTCACACTATTATCACGGGAATTAATTAAATGTAAACCATCTTTACGGACAATCGGTGGTGCTTTTTTCTTATCATCGGGTTTTTTCTTATTAATGATGTTTTCACAAGTGTTCACAATTGTTTGGGATTACATACCATTAATTGGATTTTTATTTAGGGACATGTTTTGGTTTGTATTTCTAATAATAGGCGTGTTTATCGCTTTACCAGTTTTACTTTTAAGAGAACACACGTTGATTTTCAAGAAACCTTCAATTCGCTTGAAAACTAAAATCAGAATTAGAGGCATTATCGGATTGATTTGCGTGGGAACAATCGTGGGTGTTTTAATACTCGAATTTCCAATAATGCAAGGAGAACCCACAACTTCGATAAGAGTCTTATCGTATAATATTCAACAAGGAATTGACGACAATGCTAATAAGAATTTCGATGGGCAATTCGAAGAAATAAGTCAACTTGACGCTGATATTATAGGATTGCAGGAATCAGATACTTGTAGAATTTCTAGCGGAAATTCAGATGTGGTAAGATTCATTAATAATAAATTAAAATTGTATTCTTATTTTGGTCCTAAAACGGTAACAGGAACATTTGGATTAGCTTTGCTTTCGAAATATCCAATTGAAAGCGCCAAAACTTTCTACATGACCAGTATAGGAGAGCAAACCGCAACACTCGAAGCTCAAATAACAATTAAAGGAAGAACATATAATATTTTCGTTACTCATCTTGGAAACTATGTAAGCACATCTGTAGATCGATCACAGATAATTCAACAAGAAGAAATATTACAAAGAATCAAAGGATTAACCAATGTGATACTAATGGGTGATTTTAACTTTAGACCGGGCTCTGAACAGTATAAAATTACTACGGATGTGTTGTACGATTGTTGGAGCGTGGCAACTATAAGCTCCGTGGACACAGTCCCTAAAAGCTGGGAATCGCGCCTTCCAGAGGAAAGAATAGACCACATGTTCGTATCGTCTTCGTTAAAATCAAAAGTGAATTATTGTATTTTCTTAGGAGGTACTGCCTCAGATCACCCTGCTGTTTTATCAGTGATACAAGTTTAAAACAAGAGTAATTTAATCTTAATTAATTTGTTTATTTTTTTATTTTTTTATTTGATGGAAAAGGAATATAAAATTCACATTTAAAGATTTAAAACAACTATTAAAATTCATAATTATTAAAATGGGGGATATTGTTTTATTTATAATTTTATTCACAATAGGATGCATAATTATTTTTTTAGCTGCTGATATCTTTTTAGATAATTTAAAGAAAATATGTCTTATTTATGGTGTATCGCCATTTATTATTGGTCTGCTGGTTCTTGGAATTGATCCGGAAGAATCTATAGTGTCAATAATCGCTGCGATAAATGGACTTCCCTACATGGCAATGGGAAATGTAATTGGAAATTCAATAATCGCATTAACTATAAGTTTTGCCATACCTTCTTTTTTCTATAAAATCGATTTTAAATCAGTATCTCAATTTTACTTTACACTAATATATACTTGCTTGATTCTCATTCTTATTGGATTTTTAATTTCCTTTAGTTTATTTGTAGTTGGAATTATTTCTCTTTTTTTATTTATTATTTATTTATATCGGAATTTAAAACAAATATCTAAAGGAAATGCCGTTGAAATTACATCAACCGAAGAAAATATAAGCAGCTATAGCGAGATTCAAGAATTGAAACAAAAATCAAAATTTAAAAAGATAATGTTAATTATTGTTAGCTTTACATTTATATTTTTAGGCGGGGAATTACTAGTTTATTCTTCAGAACAAATAATAATGCAAACCACGATCTCTGAAACTTTCTTTGGTGTTGTTATTATTGCTTTTGTCACTAATATTGAGGAATTAACATTAGTTTTAAAATCAATAAAAAAAAACAGCGTTGAAATCGGCTTAGGAGGGATGATCGGAAAAATATTCTGGAATTTAGCGATAACTTTTGGAATTAGTGCAATTATTATTATTAATTTTAACTTTATTTGGATTTTTTTTTGGAATTGGCTTATTCTATTCATATTAATTATCTATTTTAATCGTGTGGCAAAGAAAAAATCATTAGATTGGAAAGATGGGGTAGTTTTAACTTTCTTTCTATTAATTTTTTTAACGGTTAATTTTATAGCTATTATTTAATATATTTTTCATTAATTTTTAATTAATTAGATTAAAAAGTGTTTAATTAATAAAATACATCTTAAAAATAAAATTTAAGAAATTTTATAAATGAGTTTAGTAAATTAAAATTATAAATAACCGGAGTTAAATTAATGAGCGTTGACATTTGTGTTAAGAATGGAATAGTAATAGATGGTACGGGTAAACCAGCCTTCAGAGCAAATGTATCTATTATTGGAGAGAAAATTGAAGATGTGACTCTCAACGATGATAATCAAGCTTCTATAATAATAGATGCTGATGGTTTGATTGTTGCACCAGGGTTTATTGATGTACATTCACATTTAGATTTTTTCCTTCCTTCTCCCCGACACGCACAAGTTTTGGAAACTTGGGCTCGCCAAGGAGTTACAACTATTGTTTCAGGCAATTGTGGCTTTAGTCCCGCACCTATTAATCACGATTATGAAGATATGATAAATAAATATTGGAATTTTGCTTTACCTTACGATGGTCTTAAATATGAATGGACAACGATGGCAGAATTTCTTGATTTTTTAGAAAAGAATGGACAGGCATTTAACATTGCCATGTTAACAGGGCATAATACACTTCGTACTAATGTAATGGGTTTTCAATCACGTTTTGCTACATCTGAAGAAATAGCTGAAATGAAAAGAATGTTAAGAGAATCTCTTGAAGCAGGCTCCATTGGGCTATCTCTTGGGTTAGCTTATTGTCCAGGTATTTTTTCTCACACTGATGAGTTAATGGAATTAGCATCAGTCATGACCGAATATGGAACGCCATTAGTACCCCATACAAGAGGTCTTCTTAGCAAACTGTATGCTAAAGCTGTTGAAGAAGTTATTTTGATTGCTGAAAAAAATAAAATCCCTTTACATATCTCTCATCATGCTGGTGGAGGAATAGGACGCACGAGGAAACTTGCCTTAAGAGCAATTGAAAGTGCCATTGACCGAGGAGTAAAAATTAACCACGATAACATACCTTGGCCTAATTCATCCACAACGGTTTTTTCACTTTTTCCACCTTGGCTTTTTGATGGAGGCCTCGAAAAATTTTTTGAAAGACTTAAAGATCCCAAGATTCGTAGAAGAACTGCTCAGGAAATGAAAACTATTGTTCCTAAATGGCCTACTTGGGAAAATAACTGGTGGACAGATAGAGATTTTAATACAAACATTCATTTATGTGGTTTTAGAAAAGAAAAAAATCGGAAGTTTGAACAAATGAAAATTACTGATATTGCAAAAAAATTTAATAAAACACCGATAGATACATTTATAGATCTTGTCCTTGAAGAACAAGGAAAATTATTTGTAATATCTGGTCAGTTTGACAATCCTTTAGCAGAAGATTTCGTAATTAAGCTCTTATCTGACTCAAATTGTTCAATTGGAACTGATATCGTTGGTGTTGATTTAAAAACACCCCATCCTGTCGCATTTGGAGCGTTCACAAAGGTTCTGGGGCAAATTAGTCGTGATAAAGGTATCATGACCTTAGAAGAAGCTGTCCGCAAGATGACTTCCCTTCCAGCAATGCAAATGCAACTTAAAAACCGAGGAACCATCAAAAAGGGTGTTTTTGCGGATATCACGATATTCGATCCAAAAACTGTCAATTGTTTTGCCTCTTTCAGTGACCCTTACAAGCCGTCAGAAGGAATAAAACATGTCCTTATTAACGGAAAAATAATACTTGAGAATGGCGTATATCATCCTAATGCTCTAGCTGGGAAAATAATAAGACGAAATAAAATCTAGGGCGTGGCAATTAAATCCTAAGTTTGAGGATTACTTTTTTTTAATTTAATTAGACATTTTGCGAGTTTGTAAAAGGGCAGTTCCAAATCCTTTCCTGTTAACGCTGAAGTTTCAAAATATTCAAAATTAAGCTTATTTGCTAACTTAATCGCATTTTCCTTTTTTATCTTTATTTCAGCATTTAAATCGTCTTTATTTCCTAAAAGACATCCGGGCAATTGAATATCATCTCGTAAAATATCTTGATACCAATTATAAATGTTATTAAAAGATTCTAAATTCGTCTGATCAAATACTAATATCATTGCATGAGCACCCTGATAAAAATGTTTTCTCTGCTGAATGAACTTTGCTTGACCTGCTATTTCCCATAAAACAAGTTGAACTGTTGATTCATTAACGCGAATGGTTTTTTCACAGATATTTACTCCTAAAGTAGGGAGATAAGTTCTCTTGAAAGCGTTTTTAGTAAATTTTAGTACAATAGATGTCTTTCCAACCCCTGAATCTCCCAAAATTAAGACTTTATATCGATTTTTTGTTTTAATTGTTTTTTGTATTTCAGGAAAAGCTTCCGATTCTAATTCAGAACACTCAACCGTTCGCATGTCCTCCAAAATATTTATTAAATTTTCATAGAGTTTTTTTATTTCGTTTTTAATTGCTTTCTTACCTGCTTTTATTTCTTTTAATCTAAAAAGTTTCTCTGCGGTATCGTTAAACACGGATTCAAAATTCTTCTTATATTTATAAAAAATAAGATCGTCAATTTCTTTGAATATTAAGGTAATTGCGAGTTGTTCAACACCTCCACGTCGATTTTTATCCTTAAATTCAATATATTTGATCATTCCTTTTAAGTTTAAGCGAGGAAAAGGAATTATTACTAAAGATTTTGGGATAAAACCTCGCTCAGCTGCGAGAAGAGTAATTGTTTTAATACTAACATGGGTTATAATATCATCTGATAATTTGGGATAACTATAAATTGATTTTGCTCCTAGTATTTCATCCAATTCAATTAAATTAATCCCAGTAATTATATCAATCTTCATTTTCGTTAATCTCAATCAATAGTAATAAATCCTTTAATCATAAAATGTTAAAAATGATAATAAGTTTAAAAATAAAAAATACTACGACTCTTGGAATTATTTTTAATTACTGTAAAAAATATACATTTAGATCTATATATATTTGTTTATTTACCTAGTTACATGTTAAAAGTAAATAAGCCACGCATTAAGTTCGATGCAATAATAAGAAAATAAAAGCTTGTTTAATATATTTTTAAAATTATATCATCTAAATTTCTTTTAGGAACATGCATGATATTATCGTCGTCTTTCCAATATTTAAAAGAGCCTTTATATGACTCCATGACAGATTTTTCGTCTGGATAGCCCAAACTTATCACGTGTTTTATATCGTAATAGTCGGGTATTTCAAAAAGGAGTCTAATTTTATCCCTTTCAATGGAACCCATCCAACAACTACCAATTTTAAAATTTACCGCACCAAGCAAAATATTTTCAACAGCAGCACCCAAATCAAAATAGGCTAAATCAGTTTTTTTTATTTTTGAATTTAGAAGAACTATAATATAAGCCGTAGGACGACGTCCAATCTCGGGAGTTCTTTCTTTTTTAGGAAGAAATGCTGCCCATTTAACTAAAGGAAATAATTTTTCTCTTATTTTAGGATCTTTTACGATAATAAATTCTATACTTTGAATGTTGGAACCCATTGGAGCAACACGAGCAAAATCAAGCAATTTTTTTAATATTTCAATAGATATTGATTTTTGCTTGAATTTTCGAATTGTTCTCCTTTTATAAATAATTTCATTAATGTCCATTAAAAACACTATTTCTAATTAATAAATACTCAAATAATATAATTAATTGTTTAGAATTAAAAACAATTGAGTTAAATATGTTTAAACACCAAAATTAACTTTTCTAAGTAAGACTTTCGCAAGTTCATAAAATGCGGATATAACATTCTCTCCAGTCTGAGCGCTCGTTTCGATGTAGCCTAAATTTAATTCTTCTGCGAGTTGAACTGCATCTTCCTTATTTATGCTTCTTTGATTCTTCAAGTCGTTCTTATTACCGATGAGAAATCCATTAATACTCGGATTTGATTTTAATTGTTTTTTAATTTCTTGGTACCAATTTTTAATTTTATCGAAAGATTTCAGATTTGTCAAATCAAAAATTAGAAACACGCCATCCGAACCTTGATAAAACTGATTTCTCATGAATTGAAACCTAGTTTGACCTGCTATATCCCATAAAACGAGTTGAACTATGGTATCGTTAACGCGAAAAATCTTATCTGAAACATTTACTCCTAGAGTAGGGATATATTTTCTCGTGAAAGCGTTCTCTGAAAATCTTAATATCATAGACGTTTTTCCAACTCCAGGATCACCCACAAAGATGATTTTGAATTTATAATCAATGAATTCAGAATATTGAATGCTTTTTTCAGGAATATCTTTCGAATTGAGAGAGGATTCTTCTTGAATTCGCAATTGGTCTAATATATTTAAAACGGCTTTTTTGAGAAGAAGTATTTCGCTAGGAATATTCTCATTACTTGTATTAGATTCTTTTAAACTAACGATTTTCCCTGCAGTTTCGTTAAAAATAGATTCTAAATTTTGCTTATATTTATAGAAAATAAGATCGTCTGTCTCTTTAAAGATGAAAGTTATTGCTGATTGGCCAATACCACCCCGGAGATTTTTATCTTTCCATTGAACATATTTAATTATTCCTTTCAAGCTTAGAGAAGGAAATGGAATAATTATTAAAGATTGAGGAATTAATCCACGTTCCCCTGATAAAATGGTAATTGTTTTTATACTAATATGTAATACAACATTTTCAGATATATCTGAAGGATATGAAAAAACGGGATTAGGTCCAATCTCATTATCAAGTTCAGTATATACAATTGCCGTTATGATCTCTCCTTCCATTATCATTTAACTCTGCTTTTTTTCACTTCATATCAATTTTTTCCATTAAAACGCATTTATTAAGCCCAATAAATTCAACAATTAATCTTGATTTATATTAAAATAAATAAAGAAATTTTAATTTATATTTTTTTATTATTATTTTTTCCCATTTTATAATTCTTTAAAATGTCTTTTTGGAATTCAAACATTTCATCCTCATAAATCAAGATACATAAATGTAAAAGTACTTATTTAGGAATTCTAACGAAAATTAAAATGACAAGGGAATATGTTTTAATTATTAAAAATAAAATTTTTTTATCGTGAAACTTAGCTTTCACGAAGAAATAAAATGAATTATTATATTAGTAAAAAAAGTATTAAAAAAATGGGAGAGGAGGGATTTGAACCCTCGATCCCTTGGTTCCGAGCCACGAATGGACGCTGTAAAGATTAAAACTTTACAGAATCATGCCAAGCTAGACTACCCTCTTTGCATAAAAAAACTCATTGAACTTGGATAATTTGTTTCTTTTGCTTTTTCCGCATCTTCTAATTCTTGATCAAGAAAACAAGATCCCACATTAGAATCTTTAAAACAATAATATTTTAAACCTATAAGTTTGTAATACTTGCAATTATCTGGAAAATCTTTTAAACAAGCAAATTTAAATATTTCATTTGGTTTCTTTTTATTAGATAATAAGGTTTCATTTAACTTTTTACATTTTTCTTTACTCAAAAAAAAACCCTCTTCAAGTTTTTAAGCTTAAATCTTCCTCTAATTCTCTTAGTCTTTTATTGTCTTCCTCTAATTGTTCGTATAACATGTCTAAAACCGAGCAAATAGACTTTACCATCATTTTATTTTTATCTTCCAAAATTACTCGATCACCTTTATGCTTATTCCATTACTTAGATCTTTTTTATGAAAGAGAAAAAAATCAATCATGTCTCTAAATACTCGGCTTTTAGATTTTTTTAAAATATTTACAAGTTCAATGGACTTGTTTTTGTAATCATTATCTAACGATATTGTTATGGTTTTACTCATTCTTTTTTTCCTCTGATTTTATTTAATTATTTTTAGAATACTCATTATAATATTCATTATAATTAACAAGGGTTAATCGTATTTAAATCATACTATTAAGAGTATGATAGATATTAAAGGGTTGTTACTAAATATTAAAGGGTTGTTACAACGTGAAATGTTTATTTAGCCAAAATTTACTAAATACAATTAAAAAAAGTAAAAGAATCACGAATTTATCAGAAAAACAACGTGATTTGATTAGTCTTATTGAAACCAATATACTAATAATGAAAAGATTAGAGAATTAAAGCTTGATAAGGATTCCATTTATCGTATAGTTCAATGAAATTATCATACTCAAGAATAGTATAAGATTCTAAATTTACATCTCCAGTTTTATGATTTAAAAGAATTTTACGGTCTTCAATAGAACAACCCATATTTTTCCTCAGCTTTCACGAAGAAATAAAATGAATTATTATATTAGTAAAAAAAGTATTAAAAAAAGGGGAGAGGAGGGATTTGAACCCTCGATCCCTTGGTTC
>JAUWRB010000018.1 GCA_030610785.1 Promethearchaeota archaeon
CCGAGACTGAAAAACGCCGATGATTTCCTACTGTCCGATAACATTTAATTTTATTGTTCCCATCCCATCTTCTTAATGTCTTAATGCACACTCCGAGCATTTTTGCCGCTATTCCTATTGAGAGCATTAAGGACATTTAAACTCGCTTAATTTAAAAACAATAGTAATATCTCCGTAATATTTAGCGAAAGATGTCCAGATTTGACCATTAATTTAGGAACTATTGATTACCCTTATATATAAAAATCCAAGTAATTGAAGATGGCGTTTTTAATTATTCTCCAAATAAATTGGACCTTTACGAGTATTTTTATTTCTATCGAAAGTTATGGGCTGATCAAAAACATAGGCAAATAATGACAAAAGAAGAATTACTTTCACTTTAATAGGAAATCATGTGGAAGATATCGAGTAGATTGAGGCGTAGCAAGAATCAACAAAGAAGTAAAGTTCAAAAATATTAAAGTCATGAAGAACGCCGTCTTTAAACACAGAGTCATCGAAATTAAATTTTACTCCTTTTTATAAGCATTTTTAGCTTCCTAATTTTATCTAATAATGAATAAAGAAAATTATAATAATTTGTTTTAATTATGTTTTACAAAATAAAGAGTAATGATTATTAATGTCAGAAGAAAAATATAAAAGAGCGGCGCAAATAATTGTTAAAGTTGGTTTACTTCCATTTCCAATAAACAAAACATTATTAGATATTTTGAAGATCCTTATTAAAGAGGAGGAATTGGATTTCATAATGGCATTTAAAAGGAAAGCATCACAGACGATGGAACAGCTACAAAAAAGCAGTAAAATGTCAGAACAGGAAATCTTGGAAAAAGTAAAATCATTAGCTAGTAAAGGAATAATCTTTAATCAGAAAAGTTCTAGTGGCATAATGGTCTATCGATTACTTCCTCTAATGATGGTTGGGCCTTTCGAATACTTATTGATGAAAAAAATTCAACACACGGAAGAAGAAAAGAAAGTAGCAATATTATTTAAAAATTTATTTGAAGAGGCAAAAAGTATCATTCAAGATAAATACGACATGTTTTTACCCGTATTTCGTAAATTGCCTCCGATAGACCGCACGGTTCCCATAACAACTAAAAGCGTTAAAGGCGAAGAAATTTTGATTTCAATTAATAAAGAAGTAGAAGTCCCGGAAGAACAAATATTACCAACGCAAAAAATTGAAAATATAATTAATAAATTCGATGAAATAGCTGTGGGGCACTGTTTTTGCCGTCAACATAAAGATTTATTAGGTGATCCGTGTAAGATTACTGATCTTAGAGAAAATTGCTTTACTTTTGGAAAATCTGCTCGTTTTTGTGTAGAACAAGGATTTCAACGAATGATATCTAAAGACGAAGCTTTAGAAATATTAAAGAAATCTGAAGAGGCAGGCTTAGTTCATAAAGCATTTCATCCGCACTCGGATATATTTAAAGAAGAAACGAGTGTTTGCAATTGTTGTGCCGATTGTTGCGCTACATTTGAATTATGGAGAGATGGTGTGTTGCCTTTGATTAATTCAACAAATTACTTGTCAAATGTAAACGAAGACTTGTGTGTTGGCTGTGGCACGTGTACCGAAAAATGCCCTGTAAAAGCAATAAAGTTAAACGAGAATAATGTTGCTAATGTTAACGAAAAAAGTTGTCTTGGTTGCGGTATCTGCGCTCATTTTTGTCCTGAGGGAGCCATTTCTTTATTAGAAGGAATGAGAAAAGTATATGTGCCTCCTCCTAAAATTAAAAGCTAATTTTAAATTTTTCTTTATTTTTTGATTTTCTTCTTAATTCCATTTTAGAATTTAAATAGGGATTTCTTTTTTATATTACTAAAAAATAATAATAAACTAAATTAAAAAATAAGCAAATCTGATAATCTGGTATCTCGATCACCATAATTTTTATCAAGAAAGATAATTATGGCGTGTTGGTCTTTACCTTCTAAATTTTCATGAACGAATGCGATTGGTATTTTGGGAAGCTTTGAATTTTGGATTAAATTTGTTGGAACTGGAACGTGTATGACCGAGTTGCACCTTTTGCAATGAATTAATACGAATTTAATCTCCGAAGACTTTTTTTTTTTTACAGTAATGCTAGGCGTATCTAAGGAGATAATCACATCAGCTACCCTAGGTAATTGAACGTGAAAATTAGAATCAAGTTCAAATGTGATACAATGTTTATCTTCATTATCTATATTTTTATGAATGTAAGTAACAAGAATTTCTTTAGAATTAAATTCTAAGACCTTTTTTTTTGGAACGGGAATAACAATGGTATTTTTACATCTTTCGCAATTTACTAATACTGCTTTTGTATCTTCAGAATCTATTTGATTTATTTTCTCTAAGATCTCGTCTGATAATTCGTGAACATTTAGTGGAATAGGAGGTTTTTTCGGTGGTGACGGGACTTCAGGAGCAAAAACCTTTGAATCTATTGCCGATGATTGTTTTACTTCGTGTTTTTTTAAATCATTCGTGTTTTTAATTCTTAGATTCACGCACCATTTCTTTTCAATAGTAATAATTATAATTAATATGATATTTTTGTATAAAAAATTATTTAAAATTCAATTAATAAAAATTTTATAATAGATTTATAATTCAAAAGATATAACATTTTTAACCTCTTGGAAGAAAATATATATTTATTATCAGAACTTAAAACTAGTATATCTTTTTTAATGTTTAAAAAGATAATTTTAATTTAATAAGAATTACACGCTTAATTTTTGTTTAAATATTTCTATCGTTGTTGAGATTTCATCGATTTGAATTGAGAACTCTTTAGGATGTAATTTTTTTAATTCATCAAAATTATTAACGATTTTTTTTAATTCTTCTATCCATGTCTTCATCAATATCTCGTGTTCTTTCCCAGTAATAGATTTTTGGATATCATCGTAAATCATTTTTTTTATTTTTTCTAAAAGTTGTTTTTCATTAATCGTGTAAGATATTCTTAAAATATCCTGTTGGCTTTTAACTTCTTCTAAATCTGCCATTACTCGAGATTTAAATTTAATGAATTCTTCATTAAATCTATTAATCATATCCACGATAATCTCTTCTTGGGTTTTAATGGTTTCTTCAAATTGATGTTGATTTGATATTATCTGGCTATCAATTTTATTTAGAGTATCTTCAATCTTGTTAACTCTATCTATTAATTTTTGGAACTCTTTTTCAGAAATGATGTTATTTTTATTTTTTTTAGTAAAGTTTATTCACCCATAATTTCTTTTTCAGTTTCATTCTCTAAAATTTTTTCCTTTTCCAATTGACTTCCCTCACTTCCTTCTATTCTTAATAAAGATTCTAATTTTAATTCAAAATCGTCTTTTAAATAACTTATTTGTTCTGCTGCGTTGTCTATTGATTTATTAAGTATACCAATCGGAGTCTTTTTCAAATTAAGAATAGTATCCTCTATTATCGTTAAATTATTGTTAAAGGAATTGATAATCTGGTCTTTAAACATTTCCAATTTCTTCAATCTAAAATGGATTAATTCTTGTTCTTTCTCCCCAAATTCTCCTGTTTCGAAAACATCAACAACTTTTTTAATAATTTGAGGCATGGTTTTACTTGGTAATGTGAGAGAATCAACATTTTCTAAATTTAAGAATATACTTTTTAATTCCATTTCAGTCTTTCCAATCGTCTCTAAAAACTCTTGAGATATTTCTTTAAATTTCATATTTGGAAATTTACTATTTAATTCCTGGAAGTAACTATAAACTAGCAATTCAAATAATTCAGGAATATTTTTTTTTGTTTTAGCTGAAACAAGAATTACTGGAATATTTTTAAAAGGAATCTGATTTACGATTTTTTTTAAATCCTCGTCATTTTCGACTAAATCCAATTTATTTCCAACTATGAAAGTGATGCATTTTTCTGAATATTCAGATAGATTTTTTAAATAAGTTTCTTCCAAGTCTAAAAGGGTTTCTTTCGGTTGAGATAAATCAAAAACTAAAAATGCCGCATCTAAATTGCTAAAAAAGACAGGATTGAGCGGGTTAAAGCTTCTTTGTCCTCCGATATCCCAAATATTAACTTTAATAAAAAGACTTGATATTTTTAAATTATATTCTTTTTTAAGTATGTTAGAACCAATCGTAGGAATGTATATCTCTGGAAATTCATTATCCATAAAAGAATTTACTGTAGATGTCTTACCAACTGAGCCAGGTCCCAAAATACAGAGTTTTAGGTTAATTTCATCTTTTAACATTATATTTTTTTTTTTTTAATTTAACATATAAAAATACTTTTCCTTCTTAATAAATAATGACTGAATTTATATATTAATTGTAATTATTTATTTTTTTCTACTTTTTTGATCAATGCTATTTTAAAAGAACTGAATAGAAAAAATAATTATAATATTTTTAATTTTTCTACTTATTAATATTAGATAGATTTAAAATAAATAAATTAAAATTAAGAAATTTAAAAGATAAATCATGGAAAATAAAGATATTGTAATTTGTTATGCAAAAAGAACCGCCATAGGAGCATTTGGCAAGTCTCTTTTGCCATATAATGCAAGTAAACTTTTATCACTTGTAATAAAAGATTGCATTGAGAATACCGGCATTGATCCAAAAATAATTTCAGATGTTAAATCTGGTTGTTGCTTGGAACCTCAAGAGGAAATGAATGTGGCTCGAGTGGGTGCCATTCTTGCAGGAATTCCATTTGAAGTCCCTGCCATGACAATTAATAGAGTTTGTATTTCAGGGATGGAGGCAATAAGGGCTGCCATGTGTGATATAATCGCAGGACAATCTAGTCTTGTTTTAGCAGGGGGGACTGAAAGCATGAGTAATTGTGCTTACTATATTCCTTCAGCGCGATATGGTGCAAGATTACAAAATAAAGAAATGAAATGTGGAATAATGGAAGGCTTACATGCCGGATCAAAAGTTTTCGGTGAAGGCTACATTATGGGATTGACTGCTGAATATATCGCAGAGAAATATGGAATTACAAGACAAATGCAAGATGAGGCGGCATTACGTTCTCAGAATAATGCTGAAAATGCAACAGTTTCTGGTAGATTTAAAGATGAAATTGTTCCAGTTGAAGTAAAAACAAGAAGAAAAACTTATGTTTTTGATAAAGATGAACACTTTAGACCTGGTCAAACAATTGAAGCTTTAGCAAAATTACCAACAGCATTTAAAAAGGATGGAACAGTAACTGCGGGAAACTCTTCAGGAATCAATGATGGGGCATGCATGACATTGATAACTACTTATGGTAAAGCCCAAGAATTAGGTTTAACTCCTCTCGCTAAGATAAACACGAAAAGCTTTGCGAAGATAGGAAATGACCCAAAATTCATGGGAATGGGACCTCTTTTTTCCAGCCCCCTGGCATTGAAGCAAGCCAGCATGGAATATAAGGATATAGATTTAGTAGAATGTAATGAGGCTTTTGCGGCACAATATTGTGCTGTTGCCCAGGAATTAAATTGGGATATTGAAAAAACAAACGTTAATGGAAGTGGCATAGGCCTTGGACACCCTGTAGGATGTACTGGCGCTAGAATTATCGTTACTTTAATCCATGAGATGAAAAAGAGAAGTCTTTCTTATGGTTTAGCTACTCTATGTGGTGGTGGCGGAGTTTCAGAAGCAGTTATTATAGAAAATATTTAAGATTTTTTCTTTTTCTTTTTTTCTTAAAAAATAAAGACGATTTTTGGACTTTAAATATTGTACTCGCTTTTTCTAATGTATATGGTTTTAATCAGATTGCCTTAATCCCATCCACAGAAAGCATGCTTTTAGGAATGTTTTTTTCGTCATAATATAGGTTATGTTTTCTTCTATATTAATAATAATAATAAAAAAAGAATAAAAAGAAAATGTTAGTCTATGAAATTTATCCTTCGAAAACTCATTATTAGGCAATTTAATTCTAAATATTCAATATTAAATTTCACGCTTTTAATTTTCCTTCTTTCGCAAGTTTTTGAAGATACTCTTTTTCCTTTTTCTCATGCAATTCAATGATATACTTTTTCTTCTTGAGCCATTCAGGGCCATCTAGCGGATACCAACGTAAGGTAAGGACACAAATACCGAGTAAAATGGTTGGTAATAGGCAAAACGATATTAAAATTGCCATGATGCCCAAATCAGACTGAGGTTGTTTAATCGCAATTCCGTTTTCTATTATTGGCTGTACGAATCCAAAAAGAGTTAATAGATATAAGAACACCCAATTAGCGATTGATAACCCTGGTTTCGTAACAATGGCATTAACGCCACCATAAATCGCTTCTCGGCGTTTTCCCGTGATAAGTTCGTCATTATCAATGCAATCTCCTATTAAAACGATAGTTGAAATAATAGCGCCTGCAAATCCAATGCCTACGAAAAATGTAGGAACTGCTACCATAAAAGTATTTTTACCAATTAAAAATAATACAAAAAAGCCTCCCGAAATTAAGGATAAATTTATTCTCATTGTTTTCTTTGGACCCCAAGTTGCCATTTTTTTTAGATTTAAACCCATTCCTAGAGCAATTCCAATAATTAGAGCAATTACAAAAGATATTAGATCCGTTCCAGATATAACGTAATCAACATAATAAAGCAGACCTGTTTGGAAAATGGGATACACAATAGAAATACAAAATGCTGGTATCATGAATATCCAAAAAGCTTTGTTTTTAAGCGTTAATCTAAGTCCTTCAATAAATGGTTCGTGAGGTTGTAACTGCGCGAACATGTTTTCTTTATAAAAGTATGATGTTACAAAAAGTAGCAATGAACAACTAACCCCTATGATGATAATTATAACACCAAATATATCAGGAATTCCTTCTTGACCAGTTAAAAGAACAATTGGCAAGATAATTCCTATGACTATCTGTATGAAGCCGATTATTGCTAAATAAACCCCAATACTGGCGCGCTCTTTTGCTGTGACAGCAATTTCATTTGGAAGTGAAAAGAAACAACATCCCACTATGGTGAACATCGTGTCTAGAATAAATAGCGCTGCTAAAAAGTTGAAAAAGAGAGCTATTTGATTGTCAAGTGGGGCAAGAGGAAACCAACAAAAAATAAAGGCTAATCCATAAAAAATTGACCCATAACGAATGAAAGGAATGCGCCGTCCAAGTTTGGTTCTAGTATTATCGATAATGTATGACGCGATAGGGTCATTTATAGTGTTCCAAATAGCGAATAGTAACCAAGCAATTCCAAGAAGCGTTGCATCTGCGCCTAACTTTTGATTGTAGAAAAATGTGAGATTTGCAAAGACAAATCCATTAAGAAGATTATTTGCTAATCCTCCAAAGCTGAAGCTAACTTTTGAAAGCGCTGATACATGCTCTTCATGTAATTCAATTTTTTCTTGCATGATTATCTATTGATTAAAAATTATTTAAATGTTAATTTTGTTTTAAAATTTTAAATACAACTTTAACTTAATTTTTCTTTAACATTAACTTTAAAATTAAAAATAAAATTAAAAAGGGAAAAGGTGAGCCGTTCGGTGGCGTTTGAATTAGTACAAATTTTACAAGGAAGCTTAAGTTTGATTTTTGTTGTGCTGTCTTTAATCGTGGGAATTAACATTCTTTTAAAGTATTTTACCTATAAAGAAAGGGTGTTCGCCTTAGTGGGTTTCGCTTGGATAGGATTACCAAGCCCTTATTATCCAGACGCCATAAATTTTGTACTTATTGTGGTATTTAACGCCACTTCGGATAGTATACCTCCTTTAGGAGAAGTAGCGTGTTTCATTATTGGGTACGCCTTAATTCCCCTTTTTCTCATGAGTTGGTTAACAGCGCTGACGGATTTTTTGTACGAAAAGAAGCAAAAATTAATTTTGATCGTGTTTCTTATCATTAGCGTGATTTTCGAAGTACTCTTTTTTTATTTTCTTTTTACAGATTTGAGTCTAATTGGAATATTTATAACGCCGTTTCAGATACGGTGGAGCATTTTTATGCAACTTTATTTGCTCTCCATTATACTCGTTGTTATCTTTACCGGGATTTTATTTGCTCGTAAATCGTTTAAGTCAGAATCTGCCGAGGTTAGATTAAAAGGGAGATTTTTGCTAGCCGCATTCATATCTTTCGCAATAGGAGCAATAATCGAAGCGTTAGTAAACTTAGACCCGTTAATAGTAATATTAACCAGAAGCATATTAATTTCAAGCGCAATTGAGTTTTACTTCGGATTTATTTTGCCTGATTGGTTTAAAAATCGGATTCTAAAAGAAGGATAACAAAATAGCTAGATAATTCGCTTATATTAACCCAAATAGGGGTTTTTTAATCGTTTTCGATGATTCATTGCAAAATTTAGTAAAACTTCCCTCTTTATAAGAGAACGATGGAAAAAGAGAATTCTCAAGCCAAGGATTAATAATAAATAAGGGAAATATACATGTAAAGAGTATTAAACCGGCAGAGAAATTAAAAATCTTAAATAAACCTCTCGAATTTTGGAAATATTTTAAAATAATCTCGCAAATCTCTCAATGCTCTGATACAGAAAAAAAATTAAATTTTATAAATGGAATAAAACTTCTTTTCTAAATAATTAATAAAGTAATTTGGATTCAATTCTTCTCTTGTTATTTTTTTTAATAATTCGAGAGGTCTATAAATTTTCCCATGCTGGTGTACTTCCTCTCTTAAATAAGCGAGTAAGTTAGAAAATTCCCCCTTATTGAATTCTTCAGGTAAAGAAGGATGTTTTTTCAAGGCATCTGAATAAATTTGAGCTGCATATAAATTACCTAATGAGTATGTTGGAAAATATCCAAAAGCTCCTCCTGACCAATGCACATCCTGCAATACTCCTTTTGCATCGTTTGGGGGAGTAATTCCTAATAATTGTTCCATTTTTTCGTTCCATGATGAGGGTAATTCGGAAACCTGAATTTCTCCTTCAATGAGTTTTCTTTCAATTTCAAATCTCAAAATAACATGTAAACCGTAAGTGACCTCGTCCGCTTCAACGCGAATGAATGAAGGCTGAACGGTATTTATCGAACGATAAAAATCTTCTAAAGGATAATTTTTTAAATTTTTCGGAAAATATTTTTGAAGGATAGGATACCAATAAATCCAAAATTCTCGACTACGTCCAACGAAATTTTCCCATAATCTCGACTGAGATTCATGGATTCCTAAAGAACTTCCATCTGAGAGAATAGTATCGTGAATTTCTTCTTTAAATCCCATTTCGTAGAGAGCGTGTCCACACTCATGGATCGTACCAAATAGACAATCAGGAAAAGAATTTTCGCTTATTCGAGTAGTTATTCTTGTATCCATCGAAGATAATGAAGTTTTAAAAGGATGAACAGATTTATCCTGACGACCAATGTCAAAATTAAAGTTAAGTCTTTTAAGAATTTCCATGCTGAACTTCCACTGTTTTTCCGAATCGTAAAACTTTTTTAAAATTGATTGATTTGGTTTATCCGACGAATCATGTAATTTTTCTAAAATAACTCCTAATTTTTGACTTAAATTATTAAATATTCTCGAAACCCAATCTGCTGTTGCTCCTGGTTCGTATAAATCTAATAAATTGGAGTATAAAGTTGGCCCCGTATCAAGTTTTTCAGCCATTTCAATCTGGAGTCCTATCATCTTTCCTAACAATTGCTGAAATATAGAAAATTCGCTTTTTTCTCTTGCTTTTTCCCAAGCTTGATGACCAAGAACGGCTGTCTTGGCTATTTCTGTTACTAATTCAATGGGTAATTTTGTTGCTTGTTCATATTCTCGTTTCGCTTCTCTTAATATTGCAGAATCTATTAAATTTAGATTTTTTAACTTCTCCGCATTTGAGATCATTTTTCCAGTTTTAGGAGAGATCAATTTTTTATGAATCATGCCTTTTATAAGCGCAATTTGTTCAGCTCTCGCTTTTACTGATCCCTTTGGCATGTAAACTTGTTGATCCCACCCCAAAAGCGCTAAAATATATCCTAATCTCTTTAATTTGGTAAAATGTTCTCTTAATTCTTTTATTGAATCCATTTCAATATGTCAAATACTTTAATCTTTATAATTTTTATTTATAAAATTATTAATGTTAATTATTATCTTATTAAAGAATTCTTTTTTACGATTATAGTAATAAAAAAAGATAGTAAAAGGAAAAAAAGATAGTAAAAGGAAAAGAAGAGAGTTATTATTAGGAACGATAAGCTCATGTAGTTTTAATTTAAAATAATTCATTTAGAGCATGAGATGCTACATAAGCACATCCAACACCGGAGATATATCGAGCAACTCTTATTGTTTCAAGAACCTCATCTTTCGTGGCACCAGCTTGGATTGCTGCACTTGTTAGAGCCTTAACGCCTTGAACAGCCCCATGACTAGCGTCTAGCGCCATCGCAATTAAGAATTTAATCTTTCGTGGGAGGGCACCATCTGTGAAAGCAAATTCAAAAGAATTTTCAATATTTTCGAGCAGTTTGGGGTCAACTTTTTTATAAATTTCTAGCGGTTTAATAGACATTTAATTATCACCTCAAGAAGTAAAGTGTGTTTTTTAATTACATCATTTTTATAAAATTATTAAAGTTAATTATAATCTTATTATAAAATTCTTTTTTGCGATTATGGCAATAAAGAACTATAGTAAAATGAAAAACTATAGAAAATGGAAGATTATAATAGAGGAATATGTCAAAAATTTAAAAAAAAGAAATAAATTTAAATATCTCTTATTATGTTAAGGATATAATTATTTTCAAGTTAGGCATTAAATTAAAATCATGTAAAAGTTAATAATAAGAAGGCAAAATTTTTTGGAAAATGAACCTAAAATAAAAACAGAAATCGTTAAGAATGGGTTTTTAATCAAAAAAGAAATTTTTTTCAAAATTGTAATTTCTTTAATTTTTGGTTTAATCGGTTTTTTTGTTAATTTTATTCCAATGAATTTTCATTTCCCCCCTTTTAAAGCAACTTTTTTATTAGGATTAGTTTTCCCCCTTATCATTACTCTTGCCTGGGGTTGGAAATACGGGTTATTATCTGCTACACTTGGATTGGGTTGTCAAACAATGTGGTTTCTATGGCTCCCCTATAGTGGTTGGGGATCTTTTGTTTCTGTCCCTCTTTTTTCTTTTTGGATCGTGTGGCATGGTTGGTGTGCAAATCGTAAAAAAAGACAAGATACTCCGTGGTTAAGTCCTTTTATTGTAGAGATCCCTTATCGCGTGTTTAATACGATAATTTTATATACTTTATTTTCTTGGGCATGTCAATTTAATCCTGCTCCGTGGGCGCCATCAACTCGTGCCGCTCCATTAACTTATATTAATTTTATTGTAATTAAAGAAATAGTAAATGCTTATTTAATACTTCTCATTACGAATGTTTTATTAAACTTAGGTGGAATAAGGAGTTTTCTAAAATTAGAAAAAGAAGTGAACAGACAAAAACCGACTATATTATAAGTAGTTTCACATTAATTGGAATAATTTTTTGGATACTTGATGGATTTTTTAGTTATTTTGTATTCGAATCAGGAGAAGGAAGCTTCCTAGATTCTATTTTTTTAAACATTTCACCTCACGATTTATTTATTAGATTAATGTTTTTATTCACATCTATGAGTGCAGGCTTACTAATATCGAAATATTTACGAAAAGTCCATAAAAGTGAAATAAAATATTCTAAAGCTTATAATCGCGCTAATTTTTATAAAGATGTATTTACTCATGATATAAATAATATTCTTCAAAGTATTCAATCATCAAATGATTTGTTATCACTTTTTCTAAAGGATCTTAAAGGAAAAGAAAATATTTTTGAAATACTTAGAATAATTACTGATCAAGTTAATAGAGGCGCAATGTTAGTTTCAAACGTGAAGAAACTTTCTGAAATTGAAAATGAAAAAAAGACCATGAAAAATGTAGAGATTATCCAAGTTTTGAACAAAATAATTAAATATATTAACAAGATCGTTTATAAAAAGCAACTAAATATAAAAATTGATTGCCCTCATGAAAAATTACATGTTCGAGCAAATGATTTTATAATTGATGTCTTTGAAAATATTTTAAGTAACGCTGTAGAACATAACAATGAACCAATAGTAGATATTTTAATAAATATTTCAAAAGAAAAACAAAACCTGCTTAATATTATTAAATTTGAGTTTATAGATAACGGAAATGGAATACCCGATAAGCGGAAAAAGTTAATTTTTAAGAGAGCGGATGAAAATGAAGGATCCACGAGTGGGAGGGGTTTAGGATTAGCACTTGTAAAAAAGATAATAGATGAATTCAACGGAAAAGTCTGGGTTGAAGATAAAGTTAAAGGAGAATATTCAAAAGGAAGTAAATTTATTGTTCAAATACCAGAGGCGTTGTAAAAATAACCAATGTATTTATAATTGATGTAAAGGACGACACGCTCAAGCTTGGTGCGTTCTAAACTAAAATAAAATAATTTTAAAAGAAATAATTACACCTGAATTTTACTTTTCTTATTTTTTAAAACTTCTTCCGTTAATTTATTCTTTTCTAATATTAATTGAAAGAGGGGGCTTAAATCCTTGATTTTTAAAGCGTTATCAGGACAATTAATAAGACATCTTAAACAACGAATACATGTTTTCCGATTTGCTTTACCTGTATCAGAGTTCATGGCTTTTGTAGGGCATAAATTCTCACACTCTCGGCATAAACTACATTCTTGACCTTCTCTAGAGGGCGGACTAATAGCCATTGGACTTTGTTCCATTTTTTTAATTGTTTCTTCAGAAAATTTTGGTTTTTCAAATTGAACCATGCCGGTATCCTCTCCAATGAACCTTTTATAAGTTAATAAGGCGTATTCCTTGGCAACATCAAAATCAGACTGGTTTGGTCGATTTTGCATTGCTCTCCACCCTCCTAAATTATAAGTGTGTTTCCCTAAAAATTCTGCGGTAGAAACGAGTTTAAAATTTTGATTATCTAAAATTTGTTTAATGTTATAATGCGCTATTCCTAATGAAATACCCCCGTAAGTAAAAAACACTGAACTTTTTTTAGCTTTGCCATTTAAAGTTTTAAGCCAATCCCTAATTAATCTAGGAGTTCTCCATGCGTGAACGGGAAACCCAAAAATAAAAGCGTCATATGAGGGTATATCAATTAAATTTTTATTTTGCCTGTGAGTATAATTGGTAATATCATACTCGTCAACTTCAGCATTCAATTGCTTAAATTGGATTGCTATTTCTGTAGCAATTTCTGCAGTGTTATTTGTACAAGAAAAATAAATTAAAGCTATTTTCATGAGTTAATGCTCGTTTAAATGTAATATTGTTATTTTTTATTTTATTAATTAAGTTTTAAATCCAAAAAAACTTTTCATAAATTCTTAATTGAAAAAAAATCATTTTTGATTCTCAAATTTTATGAAACTCTCTGCAGCAAATTTAAGATCTTCTAAAGTTATTGGTCCTGCTAAGGATTTCTGCATTTCTATTATATATTCCCGACATAAATTTTGACTTAGAGATGTTCCTTTTTGTTCTATTAAAATCTGTATTGCGTTAACAAAATCAGAGAATTCTTTTAAATTTTCAGTAGTAAGTAAAGGTTTTATTACTTTTTTTTTTTTTGGTTTCTCTAATCTCTTTATACTAATTTTTATATCCTTTGGCGTTAATATTAATCTTTGTGGTTTTACTGCTTTTTCTAAGGGTTTTGGTGGTATTCTTAAAGGTTTGGATGGAATTTGAGATTTTCTGGTAGGAAGGGCTTTAACTTCTATTTTTTTAGACGATTTTATCCAAGCAGGAACTTCAAAACCTTTTTTTGTGTATATTTCTTTTCTTGATAGTTTATCTTTTTCAAGTTTTAATTGAATTTCTTCAATTTTTTTTTTTATGTCCTTAACGTGAGAATAATCTTGATATTTATTACATGTATTAAGTAATTCTTTGTATTTTACTAAAGCTGCAACGCTATTACCTTGAGAAGCTAAATTTTCTGCTATTTTTAATAATTCTTCAAAATTTTGAGGTAAAACTTTTTTAAGGCTTAAAGTTTCTCTTATAAAAAAATTTATATTTACTCTAGCATCAGAATCAATTAAACTTAATTCCTTTAAATTAGAAATTTTTAAATTTTTTTTAATTTTTTCGATTTCTTCATCTTTTACTAAATCTCGTTTGTTAGCAACGATTAATAATCTAGAAAATTTACTCTCTGTTTTCTGTAAGGTTAAAAATTGATTTATTACATTAAGATTATAATTTGAAGAATCAAATAAGAGGATTATTAAATCTGAACCGCTAAAAAATTTATTCCAAAGAAGTGAGAAATTATCTTTAAGTTGAAAATCCCAAATATCGAAACTTAAATCATCAATTAGAAAAAAAGAGGATCTTGCAAAATTCATAATAGCCCTCTCTTGACCGCTTCTTATCATGTTATAAAGAGTGGTTTTACCAGAATTATTAGGACCTACAATGGCTATTTTTGAATGCAATTCGTGCTGAATATTTTTTAAAAAATTTAAAAATTCTGTTTTAATTTCACTGGATTCTTTAAAATTTTCAGGATTAGGAAAAACTTCCTTAAATTTATTCATAATTTTTTTTAAGATCTTAGTAACATAATTTAACGAGTCAACTAAATCCGCAATAAATAAAAAATAAGAAGAACCAATTCCTCCATGAAAAATCTGATAATTCGCAACAGGGCGGTGTAATATTTTCCCTGGTATTGGCATATCAAGATAAGTTTGTATTACTTCAGTAACTTTTTTTAAATCTTCATTTCCTAGAGCAAAAGCATAGCTCATCGTAAAAATGTGTTTTTTCTCGTAGAAAATATGAATTTGTCTTAGCATTTTCAAACAATTATTGACTTATCTAAAAAAATTGTTTTATTTTAATTCTAATAAAAATATAAAAAAAATTCTATTAATAATTTTTTATTGAGAATTTCTATTTCTTAATAATAATTAATAATGATTAATAATGATTAAAATTATATTCATTTGGATTTTGAAAAGTAAAAAAAATGCCCCTTTCGCCAGAGCACATTAAAAATTTCTTGGAAAATACTGTAAACGATAAATCAAGCTCAGAGTTAATAAATTTGTTAATAAAACAAATTAACAACCTATGCCACGACTGCGTAAGCGATAGAATTCAATGTACATTGCAGCCACTTTGTTTAAGACGCTTTCTCTTAAAACTGCGTATTAAAAATGGGCTAACTCTGGAAGATTTACCGGGATTTTGTTATAGCGTTCAAAAAAACATTATTTTTAGGGATTTTAGAAAAAAGACCGTTGTTTATAGGCCCAATGATGCTTATCTTTATTTAATTGATTTTTTAGATATATTCTTCCACGGCGATTATAGAAAACTTAATAAATTCATTTCATTTAAAAATTGGGACGATGCTTTAAAAATTTTTAAAGATAGAATCAAAAATCGAAACGAAAATTTTAAATTTAACCAAACAGACAATTTCATAGCTTTTAAATACGACGAGCGAATTCATGTTATATATAATAATGAAAACTATGTGCTTTGCAACGCAAATAGAGAGAATATTGATAACCTTGAACTTTTAAAAAATTTATGTGAATTATATAAAAACGAATACTTCCCTGATGTTAAAATAAAATTAGTTCCATCGCAATTTGTAGAGCTTTCGATAATATTAACTGGCGATGTTATATCTAGAATTGAAAATACACCTCCTTTAGATAATGGTTCAAAATTAGATCATTATTTTTGGAAAATATTTCCAAATGACCTTGAGGCATTAACACAATTTTGTAAAGAAATCCATCTAAATTTAGATAATTACAATAATTTAACGATAAAATTAGATATTGGTATAGAGTCTAATAATTATAGTGAAGGAAAAAAAATAAATAAATTAAGGTTCAGAGATTTAAACCTGATAAAAAACTTTATCTATCGCTTGTATAAAGAATTTTATATTATATGGCTATGAAAATTTAATAAAAAAAGTGAAAAAAAAAGTTAATTTGATAAAAATGACTGAAGAAGAGAAAGATACTCAAGAAATAGAAATGATTAAAGAACTTATAAATGATAAAAGGTTAGACGATGCCGTAGAAATAATTGCACTCTATCTTGGTGATTCTACCGGTGAAAATTACATTAAACGGTTCGAAAATATTATTGAAACGCTCTTATCGCTTCATGGAGGCAGAACCGTAATTCGATTTCTTATGGAGAATTTAATTATTGATATCCCCTCGTTATTAGAAAATATCTCAAAAAAAGACAGCCTGCTCCGGTATAGCTTTCTTTTTATTTTAAAACCAATTTGTGAAAATGAATGTGATTTATTTCTTCCTTATAGTGAAGATTTATTAAATTCTGAGGATCCAAATGTTAGGGAAGCAGATTTACAATTATTAATTTTTATGGCAGGTGGAGAAAAACCAATTGAAAAAGAATCACTTGTTAAAACAATTGCTTTAAAATTAAACGATGATAAAGATTTTGTGAAAGAAAAAGCAATTCAAGCGTTAAAAGCAATCGGAAAAAAAAAACCTCTATTAGTTACTAAAATTTTGACGAATTATGTTAAAGAGATACCAGAGAACGAAGATATAAAGAATGCCATCGATAATGTTTTAAAATCAATCGTTTCCATTGAAAAAATCGAAGAAATAATAGAAATAGAAGAAAATAAAGAGGAAATTCTGCAAGAAGAAATTGAATTAAAAGATATAGATTTAGAAAAAAAAGAAATTCAAGCAATGGAAAAAAAATTAAAAATAAAAGAAATCGAAATTGAAACAAGACAAAAAGCTCCTGAAGATGTCGTCTTAGAAAAAAAAGAAGAAGAA
Organism: Promethearchaeota archaeon; assembly: GCA_030610785.1. Classification (GTDB taxonomy): domain Archaea; phylum Asgardarchaeota; class Lokiarchaeia; order Sigyniarchaeales; family SOKP01; genus JAUWRB01. The sequence goes on from JAUWRB010000018.1 coordinate 16,887, forward strand.
ATCTTAGATAAGGTAATAGAACTAACAAAGAAAGAAAGAAAGCTAAATAAAAAAGAGATTGAACTGAAAGAAAAAGAAAAAGAATTAGACAAAAAAGAAATTCAAGCAATAGAAAATGAATTGAAAAAAAAAGAAACTGAAATTGAAACAAGAGAAAAAGTTATTGATGTAATAAAGAAAAAAGTCCTGAACAAAGAAGAAAAAAAGATTTTAGATAAAGAAATAAAATTAACAAAGAAAGACATTGAACTCAAGAAAAAAAAATTAGAACTCAAGGAAAAAAAAAAGGAATTAGAAGAAAGAGAACTTATCGAAAGAGAAAAAACATTGAAATTAAAAGAAAAACTAATTGATGAAGAAAAAAAATTAACTCAAGTAGAAATAGAATTAAAAATAAAAACGATAGAAAAAAAAAAAAAAGAAATAATCGAACAAGAACTAAAAAGAGCTGAAGCTATTATTGACAAAATAGAACAGAAAGATGAAGATTAATCGTCTTCAAAATCAATACTAGAATTTCGTTTACTCACTACGGGAGCAGAATGTAAGCGTCTAACTAATTGTCGAATCTTTTCTAATTTCATGCTTTCAGGAGGAAGGCTCAATTGAATTTTTTTAGCAAGATCGTAAGCAATTTCAACATATTTCAAGTCTTCAAGAAATTCCACGATTTGAATCTTATAATCTATGTCTTCAACTCCTTTTCCATATTCCAATAATTTTTCTTTTAGTAGGATATCAATTTTATCCGATCTCTCGACATATTTCACTTTTTTGACTAATTGCTTGAAGCTATTCATTATATTATACATTTCTGATTTCGGATACTCGTCTATATTTTTTAGAACATGGAAAATATAAAGTTCAGCTTTTTCCCATCTTTCAAATTTTAAACTTATCTCAACTAGGTCTAAGACCGCTAATTCATATAAAAATTTAGATTCTATATTTGGAACGATTTTTTCAAATATCCAATCAATTAAATTGGGTTGGTTAAATTGAGAGATCACGTCAATCAAAAACCTTTCAATAGCGTAATATAATTTCGCATTCTCTGTTTTTGTCGAACTCAAGAAAGATATTAAGGCGTATTTAACTCTCCCCATCGCATCTTCTAGATTAATTGGTGTTTCGGCAAATTTATAAAACGCAGATTCTAAAATTGGTAGGACTCTATCTTTACTTTCAAATTCATAAACAAAATATTTTCCCCAATTAGGGGTCGGACCAATTGACTTTTTTGATTTTAATGGTTTTTTTTTAGCTTGTAAGTCAGCAGATCTTGGTTTTTTTACTTTTTTTTCTTCCAAAAATTCTTTGACTTGTTTTTCAGATAAAATCTCTAAAACAATTTTATCTTTTTCTTTAGGAACAACCATCTTAAAAAAAATCTCTTTTTCTTCTTCAAATAAATTTTCCCTTAAGTATTTTGGAAAAGTAATACCTGTTTTTGTCTTTTTTACGATTTCCTCAAAAAATATCCCATCTTCATGTTTCTTTTCTCTTTCTTCCATGTTAATCAATGTGAAAATGTTGTTTTGTTATAAAAACATTTGAAAATTAATTATAACATTTTTTCCGATGAATTATCCCGTTATATTAACTAATTCTACACCACGTACATCAAAGTTTTTATCAATAAAGCATAGAATGGCGTGTCCTTCATGTATATAAACAAGAGGTACCGGATAAGAATCTGCGTTATTAATAAAGCTTTTTTTAACGATTAATGGGAGAACTTTATTACATACGGTGCAAAAAACTTTAACATTTTTAATTAAATTCAATTCGTAAAAATTTGTTATTATTTTTTCTATATTATTATTGAAATTTCGAAAAATATCAGAAGAGAAAGTTCCGTACGATAAGATCACTTCCGCATCATACATATCGTTAAATTCTAAACTTAATTGTTCCAATAAAGCTTCTAATAGTTGAAACTGCAGCTCATTGTTTGCCCCAATAGTATATATGAGTTTTTTTTTTCTGATATGAATAATTTTCATGTTACCTTTATTTATATGAAAAAAAATGTCGCTAATAGGATTCATTTTTACTATATTTAAATCTAAAATGAAACTCTTATGCGAACTGAGTGGCTTCCACTCAAATAAACTAAATTCTTCTGTACTGATATTGATAAAATTTAGATTTTCTTGGATTTTTTTGTATTCTCGCATCATAATTGTTTTTATTTAAATTAATGTGAAATATTTTTAAATCTTTTTAAAGAATTCTTAATTTTAAATTCTCTAATTCGACTATTATTATTTTTTTATTTTAAATTACTATAACATATTAAAAAAATTCATATATTTATTATTATCTTTCATTTGAATATATTAAAGAAATCAGTTTTAATTTATTTTTTAATTTTAGAATAGGTGTATTGGAAAATTACCCCTGAATTAATCAAGCAAGTATGAGCAAGAGGTTTAATATCGGGTGGTAAATTAGTGGAAAATTATTATAATAACAAAAAAGATATGCTCCTAATCATAAATCCATTTATCGTAGAAAGAAACGAAATTAAAGAAATTATTACCTGAATAAGTAGCGTTATTTTAAATTTAAAAAGATTTAAAAAATAATTATTTCTTTTTTATCCAAAAAATTAAATTCTTTTGTTGAAAATTCCCATCTATCATTTCATTTAAAATAAAAAGAAAAAAAATGATTTAATTACTTTTTTATCGGATACTTACCCGTTGTTTTTGCGGCTCTCATTATTGCTCTCATATTCTCTATAGGTAATTCGCGAGGAATTTCGCAACCAAAAGCTAACCAATATCCCCCTCCTTCACCAGCAATTTTTATATGCTTGGAACAGTCTTCATAGACCTGCCTTGTTGTTGCTTTAGTAAGTTTATTGTAATTAAGATTTCCCATGATAGTTACTTTATCTTGGAGTAGATTCTTTGCCCATTTTAGATCGACTTGATAATCGAATTGAATTGCGCCTCCAGGATTGCTTTCTTTAGTAAAATGGATACATTGTGGTACATAACCGCAGCAATGGATAAGAACCGGCATCCCCATCCTTGAAATTGCCTTACAAGCCTTTTTTTCCGGTTCTAAGCAAAAGCGCTCGAAAAATTTTGGTGACATGAAATAAGCAGAAGTTTCCCCCATTCCTATTATATCCGCTCCTGCTTCATACATTGCTTGAGCCACTTCAATTTCGAAATCAGCGTACCAATCCAAAATTTCTTTGAATTCGTCCGGATGGTCGTTAATAAAAAAAAATACAAAGGGATCTGCTCCTGCAAATAAGGTTATACCCTGAAATGGTCCTTCAGTCCAACCTATAATGGGTATCTCGTCCCCAACTTCCTTTTTTGCGAGTTCTATCGCTTTTATTGACTCAGTTAAACGACCTGATTTCATTGGATCTGGCATGTCAAGGTTTTTAAAATCCTCGTATATTTTTCCGTGATTAAGAACCGGTTTTGCAATTCGAGGCACATCATCGTAAGGAAAATCTATTTTTGCTCCACACGCTCCGGCATAGATCCCCACATCAGAAGAAAAACAAAGTGCGTCCCAACCAAAAGCGTTATAAGCTTTTATTTGACCTTCAGCGAACTTTTCTGCCTTGCTAACGTATTCAGAAAACGGAATTCCGGCGAATTTTGCGCAAAAAGTTTGAGCAAAAGGCATGAAAGGAACTCTATCAGGTTCTTTATACTTGAGAGAGGTCATGACGCGATCGTATGATGTCATTTCTGTTTTAAAGTCTTTTGAATACTCTTTAACTTTTAACACCAAATCATTGACATCTCTCACGTATGCATCTACATTATATTTTTCTGCCAAGGCAGGAGATGCCGCAGGGCCGCTAAGAATTGTCCTAATTTTATGTCGAATGCCTCGTTTCCATAGTTCTTCCTCCAATTTAGCAACTTCAGGCTCAGTTTGCATTAAATAAATTGCTGAAGCTACAATCCTTGCTTTTGAATCTACAACTGTCTGGACGATTTGTTCTGCAGAAATATCTGAACCAGCATCGATGACTTCAAAACCATGAGCTTTCAAATTAGCTGCTACGATGTTAGTGCCAATAGTCCATGGACCACCCATGACTCCTAAAACTACTTTTTTTTCAGGTTCTTTCGAATCATCAGTAGGTAACCCAAGTGATTGAACCCCTACCTCAAAAGCGGCTGCAGCCATGATGATATCGTCGAGATACATTCCCTTTGTTTTGTATTTCTCACTTACTGATTTCAACCCTTCTGAAAGTGCTTGAATTATATTCTCAATTGAAAACCCTTCCCTACGAGCTTTTCTTACAATGCGACCTAAAAGTTTATAATTACCCTCTTTAGTTATTTCAGTTATTTTTTCTATAATCTCGCTTGATATTTCTAATCAACTCTTTTATTTTTTAATTCTCTTTTTTATTATTATTATTTATTTGATTGCCATCAAAAATTGGCAATATTTTTTCTAAAACATTCAGCAATATTTAACATCCTTAAAATTAATCTGATTTTTTAATTTTTAAATAATATTAATTATCTTAGGATAGAGCTTTAAAAAAGGCTCGAAATTCCTTAGTTTTAGGGTCATATTCAGTAATCTCTTTAATTGGAAAAAAAGCATGGAGTATTAAATACGGTCTTGTAATGTCATTGTCGCACATATTATCCTGTATAATTATTTCTTCTATTTGAGCTTTAAATTTTTTAATTAGTTTTTCATATGATTTTTGTCCATTTTCAGTTAGAAACCAAATATCATAATTTATATGATTTTTAAGATAAAAATCATAAGCTTCCCTTATAAAATTATCTTCTGGGTTTGCGTTTATATCATCAATCCCTTTATAGAATAAACGCGCATTCTCAAAAATGATTTTTATCATTTCGAATACCTCTCTATCCTTCTGAATTGCGTAGTGAAGGAATTCCTTGGTGATTTTTTGCCGAAATGTTTTTAGATCTTCAAAATTTAACATTATCATCTTAAAAAAATCAGGAATCAATTCATAGATTTTAGCTTTAATAGAACCGCGCACCTTTTTTCTTGTAGTTTTTATTAGACCCAAATCATCAAATTTCTTTAAATGATGAGAAATCGTCGATTTATTCCTTCCTAGCAAAAAATTTAATTTTGATAAACTCAATTTTCGAAATATAAGTAATAAAAATGTAAGCCGAAATCGTGTGGGGTTGTTTATAAGTTCTAAAACTTTAATTCTGTGCTTAATTTTATCCTTTTTTTTATTATTAGACGACATCTAGCGTATCGTGTATCTCGTAAGTTATTTTTTTTGATAATAATAATATTCATTTTGAGTAAATATTTGTAATAAATTTAATTATGAAATATTGAATTAAAATATGATCAAATTAGTATTATTTTTCAAACGTATGAAATGTTTATAAATAAATATATTTCTATATTAAGGCTAATTAATAAAAACATTCTTCTTATTTTTTACTCTGCTATCAATGGATCACTTCCCGCATCAATTTCTTCCTTGTCGCTCAAACCATCACCATCCGTGTC
>JAUWRB010000194.1 GCA_030610785.1 Promethearchaeota archaeon
TCAAAAAAGAAAAAAAAAAAAAAAAAAAAAATTTTGATAAAAAATTTAAAACATATAAATAACGTAAAAAATTTTATTAATAAACCAATAAACTAATATCGGAATATTTTAAAATTGTAAAAAAAAAAAATTAAAAAAAAAAAAAAAAAAGAATTGGTTAAAAAATTTAAAACCATTTAAATTCGTCTACTATTTTATTAATTACCCCTTGAAGGAATTTCCCTCTCTTTTGAACTTGGAAATCCAAACTCTTTAAAAAAAAAATAAAAAAAAAAATTTAAAAATTATCTCTTTTCTTGTATCGCTTCTAATTCCTGACCTTTAGTCTCGTAGGGTTTTATTAATAATGAAAGTAATGGAATAAGGATTAATAAACCAGCAGTTATCCAAAGACCAACCATATCTGGGAATAATGTCAGTAATGCCGCAGCGATTAATGGTCCGACCACGTAACCGCCTCGAGAGAGCGTATTTGTAACGCCATTTGCTGTTGCTCGGATCCTTGTAGGGAATATCTCGTTAAAGTAAATCATTATCCAGCCAAGTATAATAGGCATGCATAAGTATCCCATCCAGAAGAAGACCGGTGATGCAGTCAACGCAAGGCCTAAGAAAGCAATAGAAGAGCCAACACACCCGATTATTAAAGTTCCGATTCTACCAAGTTTATCCATTAATAATCCTGAAAGTATTGCACCTACCATTGTAAGTAATCCGCCTACCGTTAATATGCTCCGATATTCTGCACTTGTTAAACCAATAATATCCATGTAGAAATATCCACCCCAAGTTGAAACTAATTTAAAAGTAATGGTCCAGAGAGTATATACAATAGTGGAGATAGCAACATATTGTAGGTCCTTTCTTTTTAATGATTTCAGTGCCGTCTTTATTTTAAGTACTTCGTGTCTATGTTCTTCTTGAGTATCTTTCCATCTTTGCGTTTCTTTCATGAAATACAAAGGGATTAAAAGAACCAGCATCCAAAAAAACATGAGCCCATATGCCCATCTCCATCCCAAACTACTATCTGCAATAGGAATTGCAATAAAGGCGTAAAGAGGAATTAAACCAATAAGGAATGCAATACCTCCATATGTTGCTCGTTTTTCTGCAGGAGCTTCTTCTGTAATTGGTAGTTGCCAAGTATTAGAGAGGGTCCCCATTATGAGAAAAGCATAGACAATCATGAATAAATGAAATGGCATGGGAATTATAATAAGCCCCGCTGGAACACCTAATGATATCATCAAAATTAGGATTCCTTTCTTTCGTCCAACCCTATCAAAGGCCCAAGCAATAAAAAAAACGGAAAAACAAATGATTCCATAAATACCTTGCCATAAGGCAAACTCTGCAGCAGATATCCCAAAATCAGCAAGCATGTATGGCATTAACGGACCTTCAACCAAGGAGCAAAACTGATCAAGTAGAGCAACTCCGCCCATGAACATGGTCAGACCAAGAACATAACGCTTAGACCTAGCAGCTTTACCTTTTTCGCCTTTTTCCTTCGCCATAATATCTAGTTTAGACATTCTTTTATAACCTATTTTTTTATAAATTTAATTTTTAATTATAACAAAAGAAATTAATTATTTTGTGTTGTTTCTTTTTCTTTTTTGTTATTTATAAATCTTTACTTTATTATTCGCTTTTCTAAAGATATTAGAAGAAAAATACGACTATTTAATTCTTAAACGAAGTATCACGAAAAAAAGTAAGAATTGAATTAAATTTATTAATTTGGAATATAAATTTTTACTTTTTAGATCTTTATCTTTAAATTGGGTTATTTTTTAGATCTTTATTTTTAAATTGGGTTTAATAAAATTCTTAAAATAAGAAAATTAAACGGCGGAATAACAAAAATAATTGTAAATGTTGATTATCAATTATCAGGAATAATTTGACAAACATGTAAAATCAATCAACTCATTCTGGTAGCCTAAATTGTTCAATATTTCTTCAGCTTCGTTTATAATATTTTTAATTAAATCTTTAGCAGGTATTATGGCTTCGATCAAGCCCGCTCCCATTGATACATCGGTATATTTTGGTTTGTCAGTTTGAAAATTGTATACTTTTTTAATGAAATTCGGATCAAAACAATTAGTTTCAATAATTTTTTGTTTCCAATTATCGGGAATCGGGCTTTCAGTTGTTGCGAGGAATGCGGTACACATGTGAACTGCTTGTGCTCCTAACATCAGTGCAGCTAAATAACCCGTGCTATTACTAATTCCTCCTGATGCTATGAATGGTTTTTTTAATAATTTATTTGCGTTAACCATGTTAATTAGAAAGGTATTTTGATTTGGATTTTTCAATCCTCCTCCTTCGAGTCCTGTTAAAATAATTGCGTCGGCGCCCATTTTTTCTCCTGAAATTGCGTGTTTCATTGTAGTTGCTTTGTGAATCCAAATCATTTCATTTTTTTTGATCTGCTTACTCAAATTTTCTATTTTATAAGCAGCGGTGATGATAGTTTTTACGCCTTCCTCTTTTGCAACTTCTATAAATCGAAAAAATTTATGTTCTCGTGTTATGTTTTTTGATGCAGAAAAATTGATACCAAAGGGATTTTTGGTGATTTCTTTAACCTGGTGAATTGCGTTTCTAAATTTTTCGTCGTTTTTATAAGAGGAAGCGGTTAAAACTCCAAATCCCCCAGCTTCACTAATAGCTGCGGTTAATCTTGCGTTATCATACTTTTGAAACGCACCTAACATTATAGGATATTTACATTTAACGATTTCAGTAATTTTGGTTTTCCACTTCAATTCATATGCGCCTATTTGATTGTATTTTAAAATCTTACATATGATATAATAGGAGTTAACATATGTTAAAAGATTAGTTAAAAATCAAATTTTGTTAAATAATAAATCATGATTAAAAGAATTAAGGATGAATAACGCGGCGAGAATCTTTTTATTTTGATTCTTCTTCTTGTTTTTTCTTTTCTTCTTCTTTATTTTGCTCTTGTTCTTTATTAAACTGCTCAACCTTTTGCAAGACTGAGTCTGCTGGTGTAGCAGGAATGGGGATCTTCTCAAAGACCTCGATATATTTTACATCATCAATTTCATCTGGCAGGTATGTTTGTAGGTCCATTGCCAACCCAAATTTAATATATGTTAGGTTTTGGAAAAGAAACATTTTCGGAACGGTTATTTCAAGAGTTTTATCGTCTTTAACATGATTCACTTTAAAGTCTTTAACGTTCTCTTTTGGAATTCCTTTGGCTATCATGAAATATTCTATTTTCTCTTGAAAATCTTCTATTTTATCTACAATTTCCAAGTTATAATCCACGCTTTGCCCCGCAAGTGGATGGTTATAATCAATAATAACCTTACCTTGTACTACATTGATTACGGTTCCTCTTTGACCCGTGCCTTTTTTGACGAAATCTTGTCCGCGTTCCGGGTTTTTTCCCTCGTTTAATTTTCTAAATTTAGCGATACCAATTCTTTCTAGTTTTTTCGGGTCTCGTTTTCCAAAAGCCTTTATAGGTGGAATTCGAACTGATTTTTTTTCAAAGAAATTCATTTTTTCAATGGTTTCAGTAAGGCCCTCGTTTAAAAATCCAGGTTTGCTTACAATTACGAATTCAGGAGTATAAAATCCTTGTTTTGCTTTATTTTCGTCGTAAAATCCTGCTTTTTTAGCGTCTTCTTCTGAAGATACTCTAAAGATTTTACCTCTTTGTGTTTTTCCAGTAAGTTTTACTAAGACAAAATCTCCTTTTTCTACAGTTTTACCTTGTAATCGGGTTTTCTTTTCTTCTATTTTTTTGAGTTCTTCTTGAATTTTTTTTTCTTCTTCTTCATCTTCCTCAGTTTTGGGAGCCTCATCCTCTTTATTTTTTTCAAGTTTTAAACCTTCGGTTGTATCTCCCAATAATTCCTTAGCAGCCTCGATGTATTTCTTTGCAGTTGACTCTCCAATACCTTTAAGACCCGTTAAATCTTCTAGTTTCGATTCTGCTAATTTTTCTACTGAATCAATTCCCCCTTCTTTAAGGACATCAATTTTTTTGCCAATCCCTTTTATATCTTCTAATTTAGATGTCATGAGCCGATAATACCACTGAAATTTTACAGATAAATAATAAATAGTTAAGATTGGAAATAATTGATTACTTTTAGGTTTTTCTAATCTTACAAATAAAGTTAAGACACGGGCTTATAAAGAATTCCGAGTTGGTCAGCATGATTTTTAACTTCTTGAATCTCTTCTGATGTTGGCCTTCTGTTTATCTCTTCGTAGTCATGAGCTTTATACTGCGGTCTATATTGCCCCATTATATTAACTACGCATTTCGGCACTTCTTTTGCGATATAATCTAAAATTGGTTTGGAACAGCATTCAATATGATTAGGCATTACTAAATGTCTTATTATAATTTCTCCACTTCCTTCGTCGTGAATCCTCTTTAAATTTCTTGTTATAACTTCAAAATAATTATCGACATTGGAATAAATTTTAGCACATTTACTTGAAAATTTAAAATCGGGTAGCCAGAAATCTATGAAATCTATTATCAATGAAAGCGCTTCGTTTGTTAGATAAAAATTAGAATTCCATAACTGACAGATATTAGATTCTTGATATTTTAGACTTCCTATTATCGTATGCAAATTTGGAATAGGATCGCCCCCAACATAATTAATATTAAGTGCTCCTTTTTCTACTAACATCTTAGCAAGACGAGCTAGACCTCTATCGTCAATTTTTTGAGCTATATCTTCAATAGCTCTTTTTCCTTTCCAAGATTGGGAGATATCATAATTTTGACAAAATAAACATCCAAAATTACATCCCTGAAAAAAAATTGTACCACTCGGAACTAAAACGCTTTCTTCTCCCATATGAAGGAATGCCGAAGAAACATATGAATCTTTCGTTAAAAAACAAAATCCTTTTTCGTTTTGAATTCGATTTATACCACATTTACGTTCGCAAAATGAGCAATTAGTCAAATATTTGTAAGCGATATGTTCTGCTAAATTAACATAAGAATTAGCTTTTACTTCACGCTTTTTTAGAACTTCTGTATCTTCTTTCAAAAGTTCATTGAATTCAATACTTTTTTTTTTTAATAAATTCTTAAGCTTTTCTAAAGAGTCATTTGAATTAAATTCACATTCTAAGCTTTTAGCAAGCAAATATCTTGCTACATGTGTTCCATCAATAATTCCCTTATATTTGGAAAATCTCCTTAGAATGTCTTCATTTTTCCAGGCATTAAAAGAGTCTGGATGTAAAAGTCTAAAAGACATGGTGAAAATTTTTATTTATGTTTCAAACGCTAACCATTTAATAATATTTTCGAGAAATTTTAAATTATCTCCCGCGTCTATCCCGAAATCGCTATCTTCAATTAAGAAATCTGAAGACCCTATCGTTACACATCGTCCATTGAAAAATTTTGACACTACGCAAATCGGTACCGACCCTACATTGTTAATTTCATTTTCAATTACCTGGGAATAATACTTGAATTCTGCTTTTTCTGAAGTATTTATTATATCTTCAACATCTTCTTCAGATAAGGTAAAGAATGTACAATTTGGAAGAACCAATTCGGTTATTCCTTTTGTTATTGGATGAGTAAATATATCTGAAATTAATATATTATGTTTTTTGACTAAAAAATTTGAACTGGATTCTTGTAGCATGCCATTCCAAAATCTACGAACTCCAGTAATTTTATATAATATTCTAATAGAACCTTTTTTCATGGGGACATCTCTATCTCCACCTTCTCCCGTTGTTAATAATAAACCTCCTCCATCACCGATAAATTTCTTAATAGAAAGTAGTTCATCGGGCGTGAATTTATCTTTCTTATCGTCTTTCGTGTGCTGAATGTTTCCAAGTAATAAAATGTCATAATCTTCTAATAAATCAGAGTCAATAGGACCTTCGTTCTTGTCAATATATTCTATTTCATAATCATCTTCCCCTAAAATAAATTCGGGGAATTCCTCTATTTGTTCATTATGGCTCAAATCAACTAATATTCTGTAGGGCATAAACTTCTTAACATGTGTTTTAATTTTATTAAATTATACTTTTATTATTAAAGATTACTAATAATTCTTAAAAACTTTTTTAAAGATATAGATTTAAATAATAAAAATAAGAATTACTAAAAACTATTTATCTAAAAAATAAGGTTTTTATATAGAAATGAATTCGCGTTTTGGTTTTCCGGTGCTCACGATAACTAAATCGATTCCGTTCCCGCTCGCCATATCACGAATTATTGACGATCTAATCGCGATCTTTATAATTTGCTTACCTTCCTCAATAGTTAGATCGTCCTTAAACTTTGCTTCTAGTACACCATAAGAAAAGTTTTGTCCGCTTCCAACAGCACAATATTTTTCGGGCAAAATCGAACCATATGCGCCGATATCTAGGATAACGGGTCCTTCTTCTTCAGTTACGCCTCCAAGAATGTGCCCGACTTCGTAAGGAAATAATTTATTTCGATAAAGAACGTTTGATAATATTTTTCCTGCCGTTTTTATGGGTATTGGTTTTTCTTTTTCTAATTGATAAAGAGTGGTTTCAGCTTTTAAAATATCAACGAGATATTGGGCATCTGCCACGCTCCCGGCTATTGAAATAAAAACATGCTCTTGGATCTTAAGCAATTTTTCAGCAGTCTTACTCGCTACGAAATATGCCATTGATGCTCGCTTATCCGCGCCAAGAATCACGGCATCTTTACAACATAAACCTACAGTAGTAGTACCAGTTTTAAAAGTATTGTTCGGAGA